>NZ_QKTA01000005.1:0-188057 GCF_003234395.1 Curtobacterium sp. MCLR17_051 | reverse complement strand
GTGGCGGCTGCCCGGGCGGCGGGGGCTGCCGGGGCGTCCGCAGCGGCAGCGTCGACCGACGTGCCGTCCGCGGCGACCGCGATGGCCGGGGCTGCTGCGGCCCCGAGGAGGGCGGCGACGAGGACCGTCGTCACAGCTGCGAGCAGGGCGAAGCGGGGACGACGACGAGGGCTGTCGCCCCCGACAGCCCTCTCGTCCACGTTCTCCCCGGTCGTGTTCACCGGACCCATCCCACGGGATCGGCGGCCTCCGGTCAATACACCTCGCGGATGAGGTTCGGGATCGGGCCGCAGTCCGGGAACCCGGTGTGCGTGACTCGGGAATCGGCCGTGAACACTGCTCACGGAACGGAGCATGCTCAGCGCGTCGATAGACTTCACGATGGCCGTTCAGGCCAACGCAGCACCGCGGATCCCGACGCGCAAAGGAGTACGCCCGCATGGACACCGGACTCGTCACGACGCTCATCGTCGTCGGAGTGGTGGTGGTCGTCCTGGTGATCATCGGGATCTACCTCTGGGTGACGTACAACTCCCTCGTCACGCTCAAGGTCCGGGTTGACGAGGCCTGGAGCGACATCTCGGTGCAGCTGAAGCGCCGCGCCGACCTGATCCCCACCATCGTGGACACGGTCAAGGGGTACGCCACGCACGAGAAGGCGGTCTTCGACGACGTGACGAAGGCCCGCGCCGAGACGCTGTCCGCCGGTGACGCCGACACGGCCTCCACCGCCGAGGGGCACATGCAGAAGGCGCTCAAGAGCGTGTTCGCGGTGGCCGAGGGGTACCCGCAGCTGCAGTCGAGCCAGAACTTCCTGCAGCTGCAGTCCGAGCTCGTCGACACCGAGGACAAGATCCAGGCCGCCCGCCGCTTCTACAACGGTGGTGTGCGTGAGCTGAACACGAAGATCCGGGTGTTCCCGAACTCCACGTTCGCGAAGAACCGCGGTTTCTCCGAGGCCCCGTTCTTCGAGACGAACGAGCCGGCGGCCATCGCCGAGCCGCCGCGCGTCCAGTTCTGACCCCAGCGTCGGATCCGACGTGTACAGCGCCATCGCGCGGAACAAGCGCAACACCGTCCTCATCGTCGTGGTGTTCCTGCTGATCATCGGCGCGCTCGGGTTCCTCGGCGGGTACCTCGCCGGCAACGTCTCGATCGGCTTCATCGTGCTCGTGGTCGCGCTCGGGTACGCGGTGCTGCAGTACTTCCTTGCGGCACGGCAGGCCACCGCGATCGCCGGCGGAGTCGAGATCGACCGTGCCTCCGAACCACGGCTGTGGCGCACCGTCGAGAACCTCGCCATCGCGACCGGCATGCCGATGCCCCGGGTGTTCGTCATCCCCGATCCCTCGCCGAACGCCTTCGCGACCGGGCGTGACCCGGAGCACGCGGTGGTGGCGGCGACGACGGGGCTGCTCGAGCTCATGGACGACCAGGAGCTGCAGGGCGTGATGGCGCACGAGCTCGGACACGTCCGGAACTACGACATCCGGGTGTCCACGATGGTCTTCGGACTCGTCGTGGCCGTCGGCCTCATCGCCGACGTCCTGCTCCGCATCTCGATCTTCAGCGGCCTGTCCGGCGGGCGGAACCGCAACTCGGACAACGGCGGCAGCGCCAACCCGGTGTTGCTCATCGCCGGGATCGTCGCCGTCATCGTGGCCCCGATCGCCGCGGCCGGCGTGCAGGCGGCGGTGTCCCGGCAGCGCGAGTACCTGGCCGACGCGACGGGCGCGATGACGACCCGGCACCCGGAGGGTCTGGCGCGGGCCCTCGAGAAGCTCGGCGCGTACGGCCGACCGATGCAGACCCAGAACTCCTCGATGGCACACCTGTGGATCGCCGACCCGATGCGCCCCGGTGTGATGGACCGACTGTTCTCGACGCACCCGCCGCTGCCCGACCGCATCGCGCGGCTGCGGGCGAACGCCGACCGGTTCTGACGGGTCAGCCGATGCCGTCGGCGACCGTGTCCTCGGCCGTCTCGATCGGTTCGGGGGTGTCCGCGTCGTCAGCGGACTCGTGCGGCACCAGGGGCACTCCGAGCGCCCCTGCGACGGCCGCAGCAGCGGTGCCTCGGTCGGTCACCTCGATCGCGCCGAGACCCTGCCAGCTCGCGGTCCGTCGCAGTGTGTCGGCGAGCCGCTCGGGGTCCAGGTGCTCGCCCGGCTCCTGCCACGCGGTCCGGACGCGGAGCACACCGCGCTGCCGGTCGCTCTTCAGGTCGATCCGCCCGACGAGCCGGTCGTCCTGCAGCACCGGCAGCACGTAGTAGCCGAACACCCGCTTCGGCGCCGGCGTGTAGATCTCGATCCGGTAGTGGAAGCCGTACATCCGCTCGGCCCGCCGCCGGAACCAGACGACCGGGTCGAAGGGGCTCAGCACCGCGTCCGCCGTCAGCTGCCGGGGGACCCGAGCCCCGACGTGCAGCCAGGCCCGCTCGCCCCAGCCCTCCACCCGCACCGGCAGGAGCTCGCCCGCGTCGGTGAGCTCGGCGATCGCGGTGGCCGTGTCGTCGGAGCGCAGTCGGTAGTAGTCCGCGATGTCCGCTCGGGTGCCGATGCCGAGCGCCCGTGTGGCCTGGCGCACGAGCTCGAGCACGGCGTCGGCACGCGGCGGGGCGGTCTCGAGGAAGCCTGCGGGCAGCACCTGCTCGGGCAGGGCGTACACCCGCTCGAACCCGGCTCGTCCGGCACTCACCGCCTCGCCCCAGCGGAACATCTGCTCGAGCCCGAGCTTCACGTCGCTCCACCCCCACCAGGGGCCGCGTCGCACGTTCGACTCGTGCTCCACCGCGCTCGCCCGCATCGGCCCCTCGGCCCGGAGCAGGGCGTGCAGTTCGCGCCGGACGGCAGCGGTCCGCGTGACGCCGTCGACCCGGGTGGGGCCGGCGTCCCGCTCCCGCAGGGCGTCCATCCGCCACCGGAACAGCCGCAGGTCGTCGCGGGGGATGAACGCCGCCTCGTGCGCCCAGTACTCGGTGTACGGGCCGGATCGGCCGAGCGTCAGCCGGTCGAGCGTCGACCGGTCGTACGCACCGAGCCGGGCGAAGAGCGGCAGGTAGTGACTGCGCTCGAACACGTTGACGGAGTCGATCTGCAGCAGCCCGAGCCGGCCGAACGCGGCGTTCAGCGCGCGCGTCGAGACCGGCTCAGCGGGTGGCCGTCCGAACCCCTGCGCGGCGAGTGCGACCCGGCGGGCCTCGGCGGCGGAGAGCGTCGACCTGGGCATGCCGCGACGCTATCGAACCGCGCCGACATGAGCGTCCACGAACGTATGCCGTATCTGGCACCTGACGGGAAGCACATCGATACACTCGGGCCATGGCATGGGGAAGCAAGCAGACACACCCCGACCCCGTGGTCGAGGAATCCGTCCCGGTCGGCGTGCGCATCGCCGGCGCGTGGTCGTGGCGGGCGCTCGTCGTCGTGGGCGTGATCGCCGTCTTCATCTGGCTCGTCACCGTCTTCAGCGAGATCCTCATCCCGTTCCTGGTCGGCATCGTGGTCTCGGCGCTCCTCGTGCCGATCTCCAACTGGCTGCAGCGGCACCACGTGCCCAAGTGGCTCGCCGTCGTGATGAGCCTGCTCGGCGGCATCGCGGCCCTGGGCGGCCTGATCTGGCTCGTCGTCGACCAGATCATCGCGTCCTACCCGTCCCTGCGTGACCGGACGGTCGACCAGTACGCGAACATCAAGGACTTCGTCCTGAGCTCCGGGTTCGGCATCAGCCAGTCCGACGTGAACGGGTGGCTCGACGACGGCACGAAGTGGCTGCAGGACAACTCCGCGTCGATCCTGTCCGGGGTCGCCAGTGCGGGTTCGGGTGCGACGCACGCCTTCGAGGCGCTCTTCATCATCCTGTTCACCACGATCTTCCTGCTTATCGACGGCAAGAACGTCTGGCGCTGGTCTGTGCGGCTGTTCCCGAAGAAGGCGCGCGCAGCGGTGGACGGTGCCGGTGTCGCCGGCTGGATCACCCTGACGAGCTTCATCCGCGTGCAGATCTTCGTCGCCTTCGTCGACGCGGTCGGCATCGGCCTGGGCTCCTTCATCGTCGGGCTCTTCTTCGGCGGCATGCCGCTGGTGATCCCGATCGCCGCGTTCGTGTTCCTCGGCGCGTTCATCCCGGTCGTCGGTGCCATCGTCACCGGCTTCCTGGCGGTGTTCGTCGCGCTGATCTTCAACGGTCCCCTCGCGGCGGTCCTGGTGCTCGGGGTCGTGCTGCTGGTCCAGCAGATCGAGGGCCACATCCTGCAGCCGCTCGTCATGGGCAACGCGGTCAAGGTCCACCCGCTGGCGGTCGTCCTCGGGGTCACCGCGGCCTCCGGGCTCGCCGGCATCGCCGGAGCGTTCTTCGCCGTGCCGCTGATCGCGACGCTGAACGCCATGGTCACCACCATCGCGAGCGGACGCTGGCGACGGCTCGACTCCGACCACGTCCTCGAAGCGACGCCGAAGCGCGGGCAGCACGGGCAGATCCAGTTGCTCCGACGACGTCGGCACAAGGTCGGGGACGACGTCCCGGCGCCGGGCGTCGACTCGGGTCCTTCGGCCGAAGAAGACACCGCCAGCACCAACTGAGCGTCACACGAGTTCGCCGCGGGGCCCCGGAACGACGATGATGGGGGAGTGACCGACACCAGCGCCTCCCCGCACACGCTCGCCGCGATCCCGACCCTCGCGGACATCGAGGCGGCGCGCGAGACCATCAAGGGCGTCGCACGCGTCACCCCGATGGAGACGTCGCAGTTCCTCGCCGAGCTGCTCGGGTCGCCGGTGCACCTGAAGTGCGAGAACCTGCAGCGCACCGGTGCCTACAAGGTGCGCGGTGCCTACAACCGGCTCTCGACCCTGTCCGCCGAGCAGCGCGCCAAGGGCGTCGTCGCCGCGAGCGCCGGCAACCACGCGCAGGGCGTCGCCCTCGCCGCCCGCGAACTCGGTATCCCCGCGACGATCTTCACGCCGGTCGGGGTCGCCCTGCCCAAGCTGCAGGCCACCCGCCACTACGGCGCCGACGTCGTGCTGCGGGGCCACTCCGTGGAAGAGGCGCTGAGTGCCGCGAAGGACTTCGCCGCACACACCGGCGCCGTGTTCATCCCGCCGTTCGACCACCCGGCCGTGATCGCCGGGCAGGGCACGCTCGGCCTCGAGATCATCGACCAGGTGCCCGATGTCGACACCGTCGTGGTGCCGATCGGTGGCGGCGGTGTCATCTCCGGCATCGCACTCGCGGTGAAGGGCATGGCCGAGCGGCTCGGACGGCCGATCCGGGTCATCGGCGTGCAGGCGGAGAACGCTGCGGCCTACCCGTCGTCGATCACCGCCGGCGAGCCCGTCACCATCACCACGAAGCCGACCATCTCCGACGGCATCGCGGTGGCGCGCCCCGGCGACCTGAACTTCCCGATCATCCGCGACCTGGTCGACGACATCGTCACCGTCTCGGACGACGACACCGCCCGAGCACTGCTCGTCCTGCTCGAGCGCGCCAAGCTCGTGGTCGAGGCAGCGGGGGCCGTCGGCGTCGCCGCGATCATGTCCGGTGCCGTCCGCGACACCGGCCGCACCGTGGTGCTGCTGAGCGGCGGCAACATCGACCCGCTCATGATGGAGCGCGTGATCACCCGCGGGCTCGTGGCGGCCTCGCGCTACATCGGCATCCGCATCATGCTGCCGGACCGCCCGGGTCAGCTCGCCCGCGTCGCCCAGGTCATCTCGGACGCCGGCGCGAACGTGGTCGAGGTGCTGCACACCCGCCACGGGCAGGGCCTGGTCATCAACGAGGTCGCGCTGGACCTGTCGATCGAGGCGCGCGGCCCGGAGCACGCGCAAGAGGTCATCCAGCGCCTCCACGAGGTCGGCTTCCGCCCGGAACTCCTCGAGCACTAGTCCGCGACGATCCACGAGTCGTTCGACGCGTGGACTGTCGGGAGGGCGCGACCAGCGGACAGACGGGAGGCCCGTGGCGGTGTCGCCACGGGCCTCCCGTCTGCAGTGGGCCGGGTCTACGGCTCGTAGCGCTCGATCTTGACGACCTCGACGGCGATCTCCTTGCCGTTCGGCGCCGTGTACGTGGCCTTGTCGCCGGCCTTGAGGCCGACGATGGCCGCGCCGACGGGGCTGACCGGGCTGTAGACCGTCAGGTCGGAGCCCTCGGCGACGATCTCGCGGCTGCCGACCAGGAAGGTGGACTCGTCGCCGGCGATGACCGCCGTGACGACGGTGCCCGGCTCGACGGTGCCGTCGAACTCCGCTTCGCTGACGGTGGCGTGCTTGAGGAGCTCGGTGAGGACGCGGATGCGGGCCTCGATCTTGCCCTGCTCGTCCTTCGCGGCGTGGTAGCCGCCGTTCTCCTTGAGGTCGCCCTCTTCGCGAGCGGCCTCGATGCGGCGCGCGATCTCGGCACGGCCCTCGCCGCTCAGCTCGTCGAGCTCCGCCTTGAGACGGTCGTGCGCCTCCTGGGTCAGCCAGGTGACCTGCGTGTCGTTGCTCATGTTCTGTCCCTTCGACCATGAAAAAACGAGACCGGCCGAGTGGTCGGTCTCGAGAGGCGAATCAGGACAGTCTAGGGAATCCAGCAGTCGTGGATCAAGCCGGTCACGCCCCGCGTCGTCGTGGTGACCTGCGTGGAGATGCTCCGGCTGCGCTGTTCGGACGCCGGCACGGTGATCTCCTTCCAGCCCACGATCGAGTAGCTCTTGTCGAGGACCTGCACGGCGCACTTCGCCTCGACCCCCGGGTCGACGGACACCTGCGAGTGGACGACGGTGCTGTGCTCGGACAGCACCTCGTACCCGATGACGTCCTGGTCGAGGCCGCGGTCGGACTGGTCGAGCCCGGCCCAGATCACCCACGCACCGAAGACCACGACGACCGCGATGGCCGCGACGATCGCGAAGAGGCGGCTGCGGCGCTTGCGGGCCGGGGTGCGGCCGTAGCGCTCGTCGAGGGTGGCGGTCTGGGTCTGTTCGGACAGTTCGGGGCTCCCGGGGTGGATATCCTGATCCCAGGGTAGTTCACGCGATGCTGTGCGCTGCCCGCGTCCGACGCCGCTCACCCGCAGTGAGGAACCCCACGTGCCCTACCGTCTGCTGGCCGTCCACGCCCACCCCGACGACGAGTCGAGCAAGGGTGCCGCGACCGCCGCGAAGTACGTGGCCGACGGGCACCAGGTGCTCGTCGTGTCCTGCACCGGTGGCGAGGCCGGCGACATCCTGAACGACCAACTCGGCGAGCCGGCCACGAGCCGTGCCCACCGTGACATGGCCGGGTACCGCCGCACCGAGATGGCCGCGGCGCAGCAGGCGCTCGGCATCGACCACGTGTGGCTCGGGTACCACGACTCGGGGCTGCCCGACGCCGAGAAGGGCGAGACGGTCCGGCCGGGCACGTTCTCCACGGTGCCGCTCGAGTACAGCACCGAGGCCCTCGTCCGCGTGATCCGCCGGTTCCGCCCGCACGTGCTCGTCACCTACGACGAGAACGGCGGCTACCCGCACCCCGACCACATCCGCACGCACGAGGTGTCGATGGCCGCGTGGTCCGCCGCCGCCGACCCGTCGGCGTACCCGTCCGCCGGTGCCCCGTGGTCGATCGCGAAGCTCTACTACGAGCGCACGATGAACCCGCGCCGCTTCAGCACGATCTTCGAAGCCCTGCAGGAGCGCGACCCGGACAGCCCCGCGATCGAGCAGCTGCGCGAGTGGGTCGAGCGGTTCGCCGACCGGCCCGACCTCGCCACCACCCACGTCGACGTGCACGAGTACTTCGACCAGCGTGACGCCGCACTCCGCGCGCACGCCAGCCAGGTCGCACCGGACAGTGCCTTCTTCTACTGGCCGAACGACCTCCTCGCGACGGTGTGGCCGACCGAGGACTACCAGCTCGTGGAGGCACGCGTGCCGACCGAGCTCCCGGAGACCGACCTGTTCGCCGGGATCCCAGCCGACAAGGAACCGACCTCGTGAGCACCATCGCGGCGGCACTCGCCGCCACCCCCAGCCCCAGCCCCTCGGTCGTCCCCGACGTCGACGTCACCCCGGGTGTCGTCGGGTTCATCGCGATCGCACTCGTCGCGATCGTGACGATCCTGCTCGTGGTCGACATGACCCGACGCATCCGTCGGACCCGCTACCGCGCCGAGGTGCGTGAGCGGCTCGAGGCCGAGGCGAACGGCACCGCGGGCGACGGCACCGCGACGGACGAGCCGGAGCGGCGGGCGGCCGAGGACGGCCGGGCCGACGTCGGCGACGACACCGAGCGCGGCTGACGCGACTGCAGGGCGGACTGGCGCGACTACAAGGCGGACTGGCGCGGACCGCTCAGCGGTGACGCGCCAGCGGCACGCGGGCCGCGCCGACCGAGCCTGCGAGGGAGGGGTGGCGACCCCGCCACGGGCCTCCAGTCCGCCTTGTGCGCGCCTACCGGAACCGGGCGTACCTGGTCGAACCGGGCGTACCTGGTCGAAACGGGCGTACCTGGGCGGAACTTCCGGGTGAGTACGCCCGGAACCACCAGGCATCGCACCCGTTCTGGGAAGGAACGAGCGACGGTCAGCGCACCGGGTCCAGCGCGACGATGAGCACGCCGACCCACTGCGCACCGAAGGCCACCACGGTCAGAGCGTGGAACACCTCGTGGAACCCGAACTGCGTCGGCACCGGGTTCGGCCGCTTGAAGCCGTAGACCAGGGCGCCGATGATGTAGGCGACGCCGCCGGACAGGATGAGCACGGTCATCGGCACGCTCGCTGCGAAGAACTGCGGCAGCAGCCCGAGGGCGGCACACCCGAGCACCAGGTAGATCGGCACGTACAGCCAGCGGGGCGCGTTGATCCAGAGCACCCGGAACGCGATGCCGAGCGCGGCGCCCGACCACATCACCCAGAGCACGACGACCATGAGCGTGTGCGGCAGGGCGCAGATCGCGACGGGTGTGTAGGTGCCGGCGATGAGCAGCAGGATGTTGGTGTGGTCGATGCGCTTCAGCACGGCCTTCACCTTCGGCCCCCACGGGAACCGGTGGTAGGTCGCGGAGACACCGAACATCGCCAACGACGTCGCCATGAACACGGCACTGCCGACCTTCGCCGCGGTGCTGTCGGCGAGGGTGATCAGGACGATCCCCATCGCGATCGCGAACGGGAACGCGCCGAGGTGGATCCAGCCGCGCCAGGCCGGACGAGGTTCGGCGGCGGTCGCGGTCGCCGACGCCTCTTCCGTGAACGGGACGTGGGGGAGTGTTCCGGTCTCGTGCTCGTCCTGCATGGTCCCGACCATAGGGCCTGACCCCGAACGACAGCCACGTGTCCGCAGAGCGGGAGCCTCAGGGATCCGGTGTCGGTGGTGCACTACGCTCGGTGCGTGACCGGGACGGCGGGATGGACAGGGCGAGGGATCCTCTACCGCGCCTACCAGCGCCGGATCCGCCGCCAGCTCGAGGGTGCAGCGAAGCCCAAGCACGTCGCCATGATCGTGGACGGCAACCGCCGCTGGGCGAAGCAGCTCGGGCTCGAGTCCGCCGCACACGGCCACCGCGCCGGCGCCGCGAAGATCCCGGAGTTCCTGACGTGGTGCGACGACCTCGGCATCGAGGTCGTGACGCTGTACCTGCTGTCGGCCGACAACCTGACGGGTCGCGGCGGCGAGGAGCTCGAGGAACTCGTCGGCATCATCGCCGACCTCGCCGGGGTCCTGGCCGACAACCGTGACTGGCGCGTGCAGCACGTCGGGTCGAACGAGGGGCTGCCGGACAACCTGGTGACCGCGCTCGAACAGGCCGAGCAGCGCACCGCCGGCCGCACCGGCCTCCACGTCAACCTGGCCGTCGGGTACGGCGGCCGTCGTGAGATCGCGGACGCCATGCGCAGCATTGTGCAGGCGCACGGCGCGGGTGGCGGCACCATCGACACCCTGGCCGAGGTCCTGACGCCGGAGCTCATCGGCGACCACCTGTACACGCAGGGCCAGCCAGACCCCGACCTGGTGATCCGGACCTCGGGCGAGCAGCGGCTGTCCGACTTCATGCTGTGGCAGAGCGCGCACAGCGAGTTCTACTTCGTCGAGGCCTTCTACCCGGACCTGCGCGAGGTCGACTTCCTCCGGGCGGTCCGTGACTTCGGACTCCGGTCGCGTCGCTTCGGCGGCTGACCAGCCACCTCCCGCACCGGGTTCGTCGGCGGAGCCGCGTCCCAGTAGGCTCTCAGGGTTCAACCCTGTGAAAGGTGCACCACCTGTGAACATCGACGAGTACGCCGCCGGCTTCTCCGAAGACCCCGGTTACCTCGACCACGCTGCGTTCGGCCCCGTGCAGACCGCCGTGCTCGAGGAGCAGCGTGTGCTCGGCACCATCCAGGCACACATGCGCTTCGGCGCCATGGAGACCCTCGACGAGCAGGACGCCCGCGTCCGCACCGTCGCAGCCCGCCTGGTCGGCCGCCGTGAGGACCAGGTCGTCTCGCAGGCCGCGACGACCCCTGGCCTGCTGCACACCGCCTTCGGTCTGACCGGTGGCGTGCTCGTGTCCGCCGACGAGTACCCGTCGCTGCCCCTTGCACTCGCCAGCGCAGCCTCGGCCACCGGCGGACGGGTGCAGCCCGTCGTCATCGAGTCGGGTGCCGGCTGGGTGACCCCCGAGCTGATCCGTGAGCGCCTGACCGACGAGGTGACCGCCGTCGCGGTGTCCCTGGTCGACTGGCGCACCGGCTACCTGACCGACCTCGCCGCCATCCGCGAGGTCATCGGCGACCGCCTGCTCATCGTCGACGCGATCCAGGGCTTCGGCGTCGTCGACGCCCCGTACGAGGTCGCCGACGTCGTCGCCACCGGCGGACAGAAGTGGTTGCACGCCGGGTGGGGCACCGGGTTCGTGGCGTTCAGCGACCGTGCGCTGAACCGGATCCGTCCGGCGCTGTCCGGCCCGCACGGCACGTCCGGCTGGCCCACCGAGGTCCCGGCGGTGCGTCCGGGGGCCGCCGGCTTCCAGATGTCCCGCATCGACCCGGTCGCGCAGGCCCGGCTCGCGGTGTCGCTCGAGCGCCTCACCGCGGTCGGCGTCGCCGCCGTGCAGGAGCGGGTCACCGACCGCGTCGAGCGCGTGTTCGCCATCGCCGACGAGTTCGGGCTCGAGGTCGAGTCCAGCCGCGACCCGGCCGAGCGCGCCGGCATCGTGGTGCTCCGGCCGACGCAGGGTCGCGTGACGGCTCTGTCCGCCGCGATGCACAACCACGGCGTCACCGCGACCACGCGGCTCGGCGTCGCGCGGGTGTCCGTGTTCCCGTCGACCACCGACGAGACCCTGGACATGTTCCGCGACGCTTGCGTCTCGTACGCCACCATGCAGTAGCAGCGGCGCGGCTGCTGCGCTTGCTGCCTCCCGTCCGCGTCCCGCAGCGGTCACGACACCCCGCTCACGTCCGCCGAGTGGGCACCACCGGTCGGTTCGCGCCGTCGCAGCCGACGGTTCGTGACCAGTCGGCGTTGCGCGCGCGACGAGTCGCGACCACCGGACGGCCTGGAGGCGCGGTGCCAGGCCGCCACGGGCCTCCCGTCCGGAGTCCGCGATCGGTCACGGCGCCCCGCTCACGTCCGCCGAGTGGTCACCACCTGTCGGCCGGCGCCGCCGCACCCGTCGGTTCGTGACCACTCGACGCCACCGCCGCGCGCGGCGTCGCGAGCCGCGCTCGCGTTGTTCACGCGACCGTAACTCCGGAAACCGCGTGTCGCTGTCGGGGTGTCGGGGGCCGGACGTACGTTGTCCCCATCGGGCACCGCGCCCGATCGAAGCGGCCACAGTCGGTGCTTCGGGACCCGCTCCGTGGCCGCGTTCGAGGACAGGACCGGGCCCGTCGCGGCCCGGGGATGGAGTGGTCGTGACCTCTCAGAACGTCTCTCGCGGAGCACAGCAGCAGCACACCGCGGACTCGTCCACATCGGTCGCCCAGCGCACGTACGTGCTCGACACATCGGTGCTCCTCAGCGATCCGCGGGCCTTGTTCCGCTTCGCCGAGCACGCCGTGGTCCTGCCCGTGGTGGTCGTCAGCGAACTCGAGGCGAAGCGCAACGACCCGGAGATCGGGTACTTTGCCCGGCAGGCCCTCCGGCTGCTCGACGAACTGCGCATCGAGCACGAGCGGCTCGACTTCCCGATCGCGATCGGCGACGGCGGCTCGTTCCGCGTCGAACTGAACCACTCCAACCAGTCCGTCCTGCCGTCGGGTCTGCAGCTCGGCGACAACGACTCCCGCATCCTCGCCGTCGCGTCGAACCTCAAGAACGACGGACTCGACGTCGTGGTCGTGTCGAAGGACCTGCCGCTCCGGGTCAAGGCGTCCTCGATCGGCATGGCGGCGGAGGAGTACCGCGCCGAACTCGCGGTCGACTCGGGCTACACCGGCATCGCCGACCTGCAGGTGTCCGGCGAGCAGATGTCCGACCTGTACGAGAAGGAGGAGATCCGGTCCTCGAAGCTCGACGGCGTCCCGGTGAACACCGGCGTCATCATCCACTCCGAACGCGGATCGGCCCTCGGCCGCGTGCACGTCGCCGGCGCCGTCGCCCTGGTGCGCGGCGACCGCGAGGTCTTCGGCCTCCGCGGGCGCTCGGCCGAGCAGCGGCTCGCCATCGACGCGCTGCTCGACTCCGAGATCGGCATCGTCTCGCTCGGCGGCAGCGCCGGCACGGGCAAGTCGGCGCTCGCCCTGTGCGCCGGACTCGAAGCGGTGCTCGAACGGCAGCAGCACAAGAAGATCATGGTGTTCCGGCCGCTGTACGCCGTGGGCGGGCAGGACCTGGGCTTCCTGCCCGGTGACGCCGGCGAGAAGATGAACCCGTGGGCGCAGGCCGTCTACGACACCCTCGGCTCGGTGGTGTCGGACAACGTCCTCGACGAGGTGATCGAGCGCGGCCTGATCGAGGTGCTACCCCTGACCCACATCCGCGGCCGCTCCCTGCACGACGCCTTCGTGATCGTCGACGAGGCGCAGTCGCTCGAACGGAACGTGCTGCTCACGATGCTCTCCCGCATCGGTCAGAACTCACGGGTCGTGCTCACCCACGACGTCGCGCAGCGCGACAACCTGCGGGTCGGCCGGCACGACGGGATCGCGTCGGTCATCGAGCGGCTCAAGGGGCACCCGCTCTTCGCGCACGTCACGCTGACGCGGTCCGAGCGCTCCGCGATCGCGGCCCTGGTCACGGATCTGCTCGACTCGCCTGACCTGGCGTAGCGCGGCAGACACTGACCCGTTTTCGCGCTCACCGACAGGTCACGCGCTTCCGGACGCGTGACCTGTCGCTCAGCGCGTGAGGCGGGCAGAGCCGCCATCGGACGGACGGGAGGCCCGGTGCCAGCTGGCACCGGGCCTCCCGTCCGTCCGATGGGCGCGTCAGGAGCGTCGCGTCAGTTCGGGTGGGTCATGCTCAGGACGTCGAGCGCCTCGTCGAGCTGCGCCTCGGTGACCTCGCCGCGCTCGACGTGGCCGAGGGCCACGACGGCTTCGCGCACGGTGATGCCCTCGGCGACGGCGTACTTCGCGACCTTCGCCGCAGCCTCGTAGCCGATGACCCGGTTGAGCGGGGTGACGATCGACGGTGAGGACTCCGCGAAGGCGCGGGCACGCTCGAGGTTCGCCTGCAGGCCGTCGATGGTCTTGTCCGCGAGCACGCGCGAGCTGTTCGCCAGCAGGCGGATCGACTCGAGCAGCGCCGTGCCCATCACCGGGATGGCGACGTTGAGCTCGAACGCACCCGAGGCACCGGCCCAGGCGATGGTGGCGTCGTTGCCGATGACCCGGGCGCCGACCATCAGGGTGGCCTCGGGGATCACCGGGTTCACCTTGCCCGGCATGATCGAGGAGCCGGGCTGCAGGTCCGGGATGTGCAGCTCGCCCAGGCCGGTGTTCGGACCCGAGCCCATCCAGCGCAGGTCGTTGTTGATCTTCGTCAGGCTGACGGCGAGCACCTTGAGCGCTCCGGAGGCCTCGACCAGGGCGTCACGCGCACCCTGCGCCTCGAAGTGGTCGACGGCCTCGGTGATCGGCAGGTCGGTGTCGCTCGCGAGCTGGGCGATGACCCGCTGCGGGAACCCCTTGGGGGTGTTGATGCCGGTGCCGACCGCGGTGCCGCCGAGCGGGACCTCGGCGACGCGGGGGAGCGTCGCCTGCACACGCTCGACGCCCAGGCGGATCTGGCGGGCGTAGCCCCCGAACTCCTGCCCGAGGGTGACGGGCGTGGCGTCCATCAGGTGCGTCCGGCCGGACTTCACGGCGTCGGCCCAGAGCGTGGCCTTCGCCTCGAGGGACTCGGCGAGGTGCTCGAGGGCAGGCACGAGCGTGCGGAGGAGCGCCTCGGTCACGGCGACGTGCACGGAGGTGGGGAAGACGTCGTTCGACGACTGCGAGGCGTTGACGTGGTCGTTCGGGTGCACTGCCGAACCCGCGATGTCGGACGCCAGTGTCGCGAGCACCTCGTTCATGTTCATGTTCGACGACGTGCCGCTGCCGGTCTGGTAGACGTCGACCGGGAACTGGTCGTGGTGCTGCCCACCGATGATCAGGTCGGCCGCACCCGCGATGGCGTCGGCGACGGCGGGCTCGACGATGCCGAGCTCTCCGTTCACGATGGCCGCGGCGCGCTTGATCCGGGCGAGCGCCACGATCTGCGCCGACTCGAGCCCGGTGCCCGAGATGGGGAAGTTCTCGACGGCGCGCTGGGTCTGGGCACGGTAGAGCGCGGACTTCGGCACCCGCACCTCGCCCATGGTGTCGTGCTCGATGCGGAACTCGGTCGGGGTGGTGTCGGTCACGTCGTCGTGGTCCTTCCTGGGGTGCTCGCCGGTCGCGGTCGCGCCGGCCCGTGCCTGCGCCTCGGGGTCGCCGGGGCGGTCGTCGTCGGGGTCGGTCTTCGTCTGGCTCGGTCGTCGTCGGGTCGGTCAGACCTGGCCGACGACGGTGTCGATGGTGACTTCTCCGGTGGCGAGGTCGTACGTCGCCCCGACGACGGCCAATCTACCCTCGGCCACGGCGTCGGAGACCGCGCCGGAGCGCTCGATCACCTGGCGGAGGGTGGCTTCGAGGTGTGCGGCGCCGACGGCTTCCTGCGGGAGCTCGGCGTCGGTGAGCCGGACCTTCTCGACGCTCGGGGCGATCGCGTCGACGAGGGCCTGCAGGTGCGGGGCGGGGACGGGCTCACCGGAGCGCGCTGCCGCGACGGCACCGCACCGGGTGTGCCGGAGCACGACGACCAGCGGTGTGCCCAGGGCGACGACCGCGAACTCGATCGAGCCGAGCACGACGTCGTCGACGATCTGGCCGGCGTTGCGGATGGCGAACAGGTCACCGATGCCGGCGTCGAAGACGTGCTCGAACGGCACCCGCGAGTCCGAGCAGCCGAGGACGGTCGCGAACGGCGACTGCGATCCTTCGAGCTCGGTGCGGCGGTCCGGGTCCACGCGGCCCATCCGGCGCTTGTCGGCGGCGAAGCGGGCGTTGCCGTCGACCAGCAGGCGCAGGGCGTCGGACGGGGTGGAGGCGGCGCGGTCGGGCATGGGGCTCCTCGGTTCGGGTGGGACGGGGTGGTGACTGGCGGGGCGGTGCCCGTCGTCTACTCGGTCAGTTCTCGGGAGACGGCGGTCGCGACGGTCCGGAACGCCTTGTCGTCGGCGGTGCCGGAGAGCACGATCGTGTTCTTGCCGAACGTCGAGACGAGCGAGTACGCGTGGTTGCCGGCATCGGTGCCCTCGGCGCGGCGGTCGTAGACGGTCCACTCCGTGTCACCGATCGTGCGGTCACCGGTGGACGGGCGCTGGTCGAGCTGGTTCGACACCCACGAGGCGTTGGCGTCGATGCCCTGCTGCAGACCGAGGTACTGCTTGTCCGGCGTCACGAAGCCGACGGTCCAGACGTCCACGCCGTCGGTGGTCTTGCTGGCGAAGTCCGCGCGGTTGGCGCTGTAGCCGTCGGGCAGCGGAGGCGCCACCAGGGTGACGTCGTCGACGTTCGCCTTCGCCGCGATCTGCTGGTAGTCGACGGTGCGGTCCACCGTGGTGTCGGGCCGGACGACGACCGCTACCAGGAACAGCACGATGCCGAGCGAGGCGATGAGCGCGATGACCAGGTTGAACGCGGTCTGGTGCTGCCGGCGGGCGGTCCGGGCGGCGTCCTTGCGGGCCCACGTCTCCTCTGCCGTCTCGGGGCGACCGAGCTCGGCGACGATCGGGCGGCCGTTGGCGTCGGTCATCGGCCGGAGCCGTCCTGGGCGTCGCTGGCGGCACGGGCAGCGTCGAGCCGTGCGCGGGCGCCGACGAGCCACTCTTCGCACCGGGCGGCGAGGGCTTCGCCCCGTTCCCAGAGCGCCAGCGAACGCTCGAGGGTCGCGGAGCCCTGTTCGAGCTCGCTCACGACGCGCACGAGTTCGTCGCGGGCCGCTTCGTAGCTCAGCGACTGGACGTCGGTCTGCTCGGGTTCCTGCTGGGATGGCACGGGTCGATCCTACCGAGCGTCCACCGACGATCCGTCGCCCGGACCCAGGCTGTGGAGAACACCCGTGGTGGTCAGGAGCCGTCCGGGCCGGGGCCGTCCGGCTCGAGCGTGCCCGTGGCCGTGCCGGCACCGAGCGTGACGTGCACCGGCGTCGCTCCGGACAGGTCGTCGGTGCCGCGGACGACACCGCCGTCGGCCCGCTGCACGATGGCGTACCCGCGGCGCAGGGTGTCCCGCGGCGAGAGTGCCCGGAGCCGGGCGGTCAGGTGCCCGACCTCGGAGTGCCCGCGCTCCAGTCGGCGGTCGAGCAGTTCGCGGGCGCGGGACAGGTCGCGGGCGACCTCTTCCGCACGGGTGTCGACGAGCCACGCGGTCGACGCCAGGGCCGGGCGCGACCGCAGCGCGGCGAGCCGGTCGGCCTCGACCGACAGCGTGTGCGAGAGCCGGAGCCCGAGCCGGGCGCGGGCCGCACGGACGTTGGCGAGCTCCTCGGCGACGTCGGGCACGACCCGCTTGGCGGCGTCCGTCGGGGTCGAGGCGCGCAGGTCGGCGACCTCGTCGAGGATCGGGCGGTCGGCCTCGTGCCCGATCGCCGAGACGATCGGGGTCGACGCCGCGGCCGCCGCACGGACGAGTCCTTCGTCGCTGAAGCCGAGCAGGTTCTGGAAGTCGCCGCCGCCGCGGGCGATGATGATGACGTCGACCTCGGGGTCGGCGTCGAGCTCGAGGATCGCCGCCGTGACCTCGCCCACGGTCCGTTCGCCCTGCACCGCGGTGTGCACGGTGCGGAACTCCACCTGGGGCCACCGCAGCTGCGCGTTCCGCTTGACGTCCTTCTCGGCGTCGGAGTCCTTGCCGGTGATCAGGCCGATGCGGTGCGGCAGGAACGGCAGACGTTGCTTGCGAGCCGGGTCGAACAGCCCTTCCTCGGCGAGGGTGCGGCGGAGACGCTCGAGGCGTTCGAGCAGGTCACCGAGCCCGACGTGCTTCATCTCGACGACCTGCATGGTCAGCGAGCCGCCCTTGACCCAGTAGTTCGGCTTGAGTGCGGCGACGACCCGGTCGCCCTGCTTGATGTCCGCCGGCACCCGGGAGCGCACGCTCGACCAGATGGAGAACGACACGGTGGCGTCGACCTCGACGTCCTTGAGCTTGCCGTACACGTTGCCGCCGGCGACGTTCCACTGCGTGATCTCGCCCTCGACCCACGCGGTGCCGAGTCGGTCGATCCAGTCGCGGAGCTTCGCGCCGAGGAGCGCCACCGGCCACGGGTTGTCGGCCGTCGGCGGGCCCTGTTCGATCGCCATGTCGCTCCTCGTCCTGCTGGGACGTCCATCGTGCCCGAGACCGGTGACAGACGACGGACGTCGTGTTCTCCACAGGCACTCCGCGCGCCCAGGTCGCGTGCGTGCCGCTCACCTATCATCGGGGACGTGACGATCACCAACGGCCACACGGTCCCGCTCGCCCCGCCGCGTGTGCACGCGGCACGGGGTCGACTGCGTGACGAACCGGTCGCCGGCCCCAAGAAGGTGCTGCTCGCAGCCCCCCGTGGTTACTGCGCCGGGGTGGACCGTGCGGTCGTCGCGGTCGAGAAGGCGTTGGAGCAGTACGGCGAGCCCGTCTACGTCCGCAAGCAGATCGTCCACAACGTGCACGTGGTCTCGACGCTCGAGCAGCGCGGTGCCGTCTTCGTCGACGACGTGGCCGAGGTCCCCCGGGGTTCGCACGTCGTCTTCAGCGCGCACGGGGTGTCGCCGGCCGTCGTCGCGGGTGCCGCCGAGCGCGACCTGCACGCCATCGACGCCACCTGCCCCCTCGTCACCAAGGTCCACCGCGAGGCCACCCGGTTCGCCAAGGCCGAGCGCACCATCATCCTGATCGGCCACGCCGGCCACGAAGAGGTCGAGGGCACGATGGGGCACGCCCCGGACCGCACGATCCTGGTGAACGGCCCCGACGACGTCGCCGCGCTGTCGGTCCCCGACCCGGACAACCTCGTCTGGCTGTCGCAGACCACGCTCAGCGTCGACGAGACGATGGAGACCGTGCGGCTGCTGCGCGAGAAGTTCCCGGCCATCCAGGACCCCCCGTCGGACGACATCTGCTACGCCACCCAGAACCGCCAGGTCGCGATCAAGAAGGTCGCGCCCGGTGCCGACCTGGTGATCGTGGTCGGCTCGGCGAACTCGTCGAACAGCGTCCGCCTGGTCGAGGTCGCGCTCGAGCACGGTGCCCGCGCCGCCCACCGCGTCGACTACGCGGAGGAGATCCAGCAGGAGTGGCTCGACGGTGTCGAGACGGTCGGCGTGACGAGCGGTGCGTCCGTTCCGGAAGAACTCGTGGCCGAGGTGCTCGAACAGCTCGCCGACGCCGGCTACGCCGCCGTCGAAGAGGTCGTCACCGCACACGAGGACCTGATGTTCTCGCTCCCCAAGGAGCTCCGCACCGACGCCTCGGGCAACCCGACGCGCGCGCTCGGCGGGCGTCGGGCATGAGCGGCTCGGACGGCTGGTCCTCGGTCCCGCGTCGCGACCCGGCGAACCACGGCGACGCCGGCGCTGGTACCGGCCAGGAGGCCCGGGGTGCGTCCGCGACGTCGGCCGCCGGTCCCGCGAACGGTCGGCCCCAGGGCCGTCCCGCCCCCGGCTACGGCGAGTACGCACCAGAGGGCTGGGTGAACCCGGTCCTCGTCGAGCAGGAACGCCAGGAGCGGGAGCGCCAGGCACGGGAGCGGCAGGACCAGGCCCCCGCCACCGGCGTGCGCGACGCTGCTCCGAGCGACGGCGTCCGCGGCGAACGCGCCGGTGCGGACGCTCGCTCTGGTGCAGTCCCTGCGGGGGCGCAGCGGTCGATGGCCCGCAGCCGGTTCGGTCGCACACCGGCCGACTTCGTGCTCACCGTCGGGCTGCTCGCCTTCGGGCTCGTCTCCGTGGTGCAGTCCCTGTCCGTGGGCGAAGTCGCCTCCACCGTGCGGCGCACCCTCGAGACCCAGTACACGGCGCTGAACGACCCGAGCGCCCTGAGCACGGCGGCCGCCATCGCCGCGATCACCAACGTCGTCGTCTTCGCCCTGGTCGCCTGGTGGTCCATCCGTCGGCTCCGCGCACGGAAGCGGACGTTCTGGGTGCCGCTGGTCGGCGCGGTCGTCGCCACGGCGATCAGCACGATCGCGTTCGTCGTCGTGGTCATGCAGGACCAGGCCTTCGTCGACTTCATGCTGCGACAGTCCGGCGCCTGACCGCCTGACCGCCTGACCGCCTGACCGCCTGACCGCCTGACCGCCTGACCGCCTGACCGCCGGGCTGCTCGCGGCGCCGGTCTCCGCGCGCCGAGTGGTCGCAACACGCCGCGGCCCCGCCGTCGAGCGGTCACGAAGTGTCGTCTGGCACTGGCGCGACCGACAGTTCGTGACCCCTCGGCCCTGTGCGTGCGGGGAGTCGTGACCTCTCGGCAGCCCCTCCCTCGGCCAGCCGCGGTGCCGGTGTGCCTCCGACGAGCGTCGTCAGCCTCGCGGGCGAGCGCAGCAGCCACCGCCGAGTGGTCGCAACACGCCGCGGCCCCGCCGTCGAGCGGTCACGAAGTGTCGTCTGGCACTGGCGCGAGCGACAGTTCGTGACCCCTCGGCCCTGCGCGTGCGGGGAGTCGCGACCACCCCAGCCCGCCGACGCCGGCCGGAGGTCAGCCGGCCAGGAACGCCGCGACCGCTCCGTGCAGGGCAGCCAGGTCGTCGACGTGCACGAGCTCCCGGATCGAGTGCATCGAGAGCAGCCCGACGCCGATGTCGATCGTCGGGATCCCGAGTCGGGTCGCCGCGATCGGGCCGATGGTCGAGCCGCCGGGGATCGTGTTGACGTTGACGAACGGCTGCCACGGCACACCGGCGGTCTCGCAGGCGGCGGCCCAGACGGCCTCGCCCTTCGCCTCGGTCATGTACCGCTGGTTCGCGCTGATCTTCAGCAGCGGACCGGCTCCGGGGCGCGGACGGTTCGTCGGGTCGTGCTTCTCCGGCTGGTTCGGGTGCACCAGGTGCCCGGCGTCGCTCGACAGCAGCCACGACGCACGGAATGCCCGGGCCGCTTCGGAGCGGGTGGCGCCGAGGCCCTCCTGCACACGGCCGAGGACGTCCTCGAGGAACGGACCACCGGCACCGGACGGCGTCGACGACCCGATCTCCTCGTGGTCGAACGCCGCGAACACCGGGATGTGGTCACCGTCGGTCGGAGCGTCCACGATGCCCCGGAGTCCGGCGTGCACGCTCGTCAGGTTGTCCATCCGGCCGGACGCCAGGAACTCCCGCTCGATGCCGATCCGGGCCGGCGCCTGGGTGTCCGCGAGGAACAGGTCCCACGACACGGCACCCTCGCCGAGCCGGGCGAGCAGCCACTCCACGACGGAGGTCCCACCGGCGTCGCCGTCGACCCCGACGATCGGCAGGGTGTGGCGCTGGCGGTCGATCTCCTTGCCGTCGTTCACCCCGCGGTCGAGGTGGATGGCCAGGTTGGGGATGCGGGCGACGGCATCGGTGCTGACGAGCCGCACGCTGCCGTCGGCGTCGACGACCCGGCCGGCGATCCGCAGGTCACGGTCGAACCAGGTCGACAGGAGCGCGCCGCCGTAGACCTCGACGTTGAGCTGCTCCCAGCCCCCGGTGCGCACGCCGGGGTTCGGCTTCACGCGGAAGCCGGGGGAGTCGGTGTGGGCGCCGAGGATCCGGAACGGCGTCGTCGGGACGGCACCGTCGGGCAGGCGCCACGCGATGACGGCGCCGTCGCGGACCACCACGTACGCACCGGGTTCGGTCGGCCAGGCGTCGAGCTCGGACAGCTCGGTGAACCCGGCTGCGACGAGACGGTCACGGGTCGCCGCCGCCGCGTGGAACGCGGTGGGCGACTCGGTGACGAACTGGGCGAACTCGGAGGCGATGGCGTCGACGGTCACCCGCCCATCGTGGCACGCGGTGGAGGCGACCCGACGCAGAACGGGGCGCGTCCGTCGGACGCACCCCGTTCCTCCAGGCCGGTGGACCCGACCGGACGGACCTGCTCAGCCCTTGGCGTGACCGGCCGAGCCGAGGACCTTCGCGGCCTCGACGACGCGAGCCGCCATGGCGGTCTCGGCGACCTTGCCCCAGGCGCGGGGGTCGTACTGCTTCTTGTTGCCGACCTCGCCGTCGATCTTCAGGACACCCTCGTAGTTGCGGAACATCGAGTCCGCGATCGAGCGGGTGAACGCGTACTGCGTGTCCGTGTCGATGTTCATCTTGATGACGCCGTTGCGGACGGCCTCGTGGATCTCGTCGTCGGTCGAGCCGGAGCCGCCGTGGAAGACGAGGTCGAGGGGGTTCTCGCCGGTGCCGTGCTTCGCCGCGACGGACGCCTGGATCTCGCCGAGGAGCTCGGGACGGAGCTTGACGTTGCCCGGCTTGTAGACGCCGTGCACGTTGCCGAAGGTGAGCGCCGCGATCCAGCGGCCCTTGTCGCCCAGGCCGAGCGCGTCGACGACCTTCTCGACGTCGTTCGGGGTCGTGTAGAGCGCGTCGTTCGTGCCCTCGTGCTGGACGCCGTCCTCTTCGCCGCCGACGACGCCGATCTCGACCTCGAGGATCGCGTTGATGTTCCGCGTCTTCTCGATCATGGTCTTCGCGATCTCGATGTTCTCGTCGAGCGGCACGGCCGAACCGTCCCACATGTGCGACTGGAAGATCGGGTTGCGACCCTGCCGGACCTCTTCCTCGCTCGCCGCGATGAGCGGCAGGACGAAGCCGTCGAGGGCGTCCTTCGGGCAGTGGTCGGTGTGCAGCGCGACCGTGATGTCGTAGTTCTTGGCGACCTCGTGGGCGAACTTCGCCATCGCGAGGGCACCAGCTGCGCGGTTCTTGATGGTGTGGCCGGCGAAGTAGTCGGCACCGCCCGTCGTGACCTGGAGGATGCCGTCGGAACCGGCTTCCTGCAGGCCCTGGAGGACCGCGTTGATGGTCTGCGAGGAGGAGACGTTGACCGCGGGGTACGCGAACTTGCCCGCCTTCGCGCGTTCGATCATCTCGGCGTACTGTTCCGGCGTTGCGATGGGCACGTGGATCTCCTTCGACTTCGGTGATGTCCCCGCCGATCGTAGTCAGAAGCTCTGGAGGCGCGGTCCGGGTTACGCGGTCGGCTCACGTCCGGCGTGCACATGCGTGCACGGGCCCGGTGTCCGGACCGTCGGTCGGCCGCCGGTCGGTAGGCTCGGGTCGTGACTCCCACGACTGAGACCGGCTCCCTGTTCCTCCAGCCCGACCGCAACCTCGCGCTCGAGCTCGTGCGTGCGACGGAGGCCGCCGCGATCCGTGCGCAGCCGTGGGTCGGGCGTGGTGAGAAGAACCTCGCCGACGGCGCCGCGGTCGACGCGATGCGCAAGTTCCTCGGCACGGTGAACTTCGACGGTGTCGTCGTCATCGGCGAGGGCGAGAAGGACAACGCCCCGATGCTCTACAACGGCGAGCACGTCGGCAACGGTCACGGTCCGGCCTGCGACATCGCGGTCGACCCGATCGACGGCACCTCGCTCACCGCCGCCGGCCGCCAGAACGCCATCTCCGTGATGGCCGTCTCGGACCGTGGCTCGATGTACGACCCCTCCGCCGTCTTCTACATGGACAAGATCGCCGCCGGCCCCGAGGGTCGCGGTGTCCTGGACCTCGAGAAGCCGATCGGTGACAACATCCGCGCGCTGGCGAAGGCCAAGGGCAAGGACCTCGAGGACATGGTCGTCGCCGTGCTCGACCGTCCGCGCCACGACGAGCTGATCCGCGCCATCCGCGCGACCGGTGCCGGCACGCGACTGCTGCTCGACGGTGACGTCGCCGGTGGCATCGCCGCCGCCCTGCCCGGATCGACGATCGACATGTGCGTCGGTGTCGGCGGCACCCCCGAGGGCATCATCACGGCGTGCGCGATCAAGGCGCTCGGCGGCGTGATCCTCGGCAAGCTCCAGCCGAAGGACGACGAGGAGCGCGAGCGCGCCATCGCCGCCGGCCACGACCTGGACAAGGTCCTCGACCAGGACGACCTGGTCACGGGTGACAACACGTTCTTCGTCGCCACCGGCGTCACCGACGGCGTCCTGGTCGACGGCGTGCGTCGTTCGCGCGGCGTCATCCACACCGACTCGCTCGTGCTCCGCTCGCGCTCGAACACGATCCGCCGCATCCAGGCGGACCACCGTGCGGAGAAGTGGTTCTAGGCCGGACGATCGTCCGCCGCTTCGGGGCGTCGCCGGTCTTCCGGCGGCGCCCCGTTGTACGAGCCCTTGCGTAGGCTCGACGCATGACTGCGACAACGGCACGGATCGTCGGACTGGACACCGCGGGCATCCGCACGCTGCACGCGGAGGCGGACGGCACGGCCGACCGGCTGCCGCACGTCGTGCCGGTGGCACCCGACCTCGGCGTGATCCTGGCGGACGAGGACGGTGCGATCCTCACCGCGCCGGCGCTCGCCGAGATGGGCTGGGCGGACGACGACGTCCTGCGTGCAGCCGTCGCCGCCGCGCAGGAGCAGGCCGGAGGCGACGTCGCGGTGATCCAGCCCGGAACGATCGTCATCCAGGACCCCGACCTCGCCGTGGTGCTCGTACTCGCACCGCAGGCGTTCCAGGGCATCGAGTTCCGCGGCAGCGCAGTGGTCTTCCCGGTCGCGCCGACGACGTTCATCGTCACCGGCGACCAAGACGAGGACGGGCTCCAGGTCGCGGCCGGTGTCGCCCAGCAGATCCTGGCCGACGACGAGGGCGAGGTCCTGAGCGGACCGCCCATGGTGCTGCGCGGTGACGGGTGGGTCCGGTTCGAGCACCCGTCACTCGACGGCGAGCTCCGGACGATCCGCGCGCTCTGGACGGCGACCGCCGCGAACCTGCAGCAGGACGCCCTGCAGGAGTCGTTCGACCGGCGGGGCGAGGACGTCCACGTCGGTGCGGTTTCGGTCGCCCGGCTCGCCGAGGACGACCCGGCCTTCTCGTACTCGTCGTGGACCGAGGACGTCGAGACCGTCGTCGCCGCGGTCGACACGATCGTGCTCGTGACCCTCGACGGGCAGACGCAGCCCGTGCCGTTCGGTCGGCTGCGGGAGCTGGCCTCCGGGTTGATCGAGGAACTCGAGGTCCGCCCGACGCGCTACCGGCTCCGCGGTTTCCCGGATCTCGAGTCGGTCCGCGCGGCCCTCTGACGGGTCGACCCCGGTCGGTGGCACTCGTCCCCGTCGCTGCCCCCTGATATGGTCACACTCGCGCGCTTGTGGACAACAGCGCGAGAGATCGGACCTGGGGAGGAATGATGGGGCGGCCGTCGGGGTGGGACGTTGTCGATCAGGGTGATGATCCGGTCAAGGGTGATCCGTCGACGTTGCGGATGATGGCGCGGGAGTACCAGCGCATCTCCGACGCGGCCGATGACGCCTCGACGCGGCTGCAGTCGGTGAAGGGGTCCGGGTGGCTGACCGACTGGGAGGGTGAGGCCGCTGATGTGTTCGTCGACGCGATCGAGGACACCCCGTCGGACCTGACGAAGCTCGTCGATTCGTACGAGCTCGCGGCGACGGCGTTGTCGGGGTGGGCTGACACGGTCGATGACACCCAGTACCGGGCTGATGGTGCGTTGGCGGATGCGAAGGACGCCACCGGGGACCTCGCCGCGGCGCAGGACCGGTTGGCGGATGCGCAGTCGACGTTGTCGCACTACGAGTCGACGTCGAAGGACCTGTCGAAGGTCGCGGACGAGTACCCGGCGGGTTCCGACGTGCCGGACGGGGTGGATGTTCCCTCGCCGGCGCAGTTGCGGGCAGCGTCCGACAACGCGGCCGTCGCGCAGGGTTCCGTGTCGTCGGCGCAGGGAGACATCTCGGCGGCGCAGTCGCGGATCGATGCAGCGAAGCGGCTCGTGGCGGACGCCAAGGGTGACTGGCAGGACGCGGAGCAGCGGACCGCGACGAAGATCGGTGAAGCTGCGGACGCGGGCCTCGGGAAGCAGTCCACATGGGACAAGATCTTCGGGTCCGAGGCGTGGGAGACCATCGTGTCGGTGGCGAAGGTCGTCGTCGCGGTGGGTGGGATCATCGCGATGATCATCCCGGGGCCGTGGACGTTGATCATCGCGGCGATCGCGCTCGTGGTGTTGGCGGACACGTTGTACAAGATGAGCAAGGGCGAAGCCGACGGGTGGGACCTCGCGTTCTCCCTGCTCGACTGCGTCCCCGCAGCCGGCGCACTGGGGCGGTTGGCGAGTTTGGGCAAGTACGCGAGAGGCATGGGTGGGATCTCTCGCGCAGGCGGCCGGGTCCTCGCCGCGGGAAGATCGGTCATCGGGAAGGCCAAGTCTGCCGTTCCGTTCGGGCGTCGGGTCGAACTGCCCCTCGGCGTCAGGGTCAACCCGAACGGGCGGACCCTGGCACGGACCGCGACCAAGGACGAGAAGGCTGCCTTCGGAGAGCAGCAGATGCACGACCTCTACGCTCGCTCCGGCTTCGACCGGATCGACACGAAGGGCAGCACCAGTGCCAACGGGCTCGACGGTGTCTACTTCAACAAGAAGACCGGCGAGTACGAGATCGGCGAGGCGAAGTTCTCGAAGCACGATGATGCTGCTCCGAACAGCCTGTTGAAGAACACGAAACTGAGCGGGCGTCAGCTGAGTGATCAGTGGATCGACTCTCCAGCAGGGCGGGATGCCTTGACTCGTTTGGAACGAGCCGTGGACGAGCGCCACTTCGACGCGGTCCAGAAGCTGCTCGACGAGGGGAAGCTCCCCCGAAGTGTCGTCGTCGTCGGACATGATGGAGGTTCAACACGATTCATGGTCGATACGGGTGGAAAGGTGATCCCCTGATGCCGCTTTTCCGGCGCAAGACTGCACTCCGGCAGCGGGCCGCCGAGTTCGATGCGCGATACTGGCAGAGCGCCATCGAGGTGACCTCGACCAATTGGGAAGGACGCAAGGCTGCCGCGCAGCGAACAACCGATCCCACGAAGCGCTTGAGCGCCGTTCGTGGCGAGTGGCACATGGGCCTCCGCTACCTGGCCGCGCAATACTCCGCGGGCGTTGGCCTGGACGTCATCGGAGATGTCGCTGAATCGGTGGCGGATGCCTACTGCACGTGGGTCGACCTAGCGTCCTCCGACCAGAAGCCGTCGCCCAGCCTCGGCGACGGAAACGAGTACTACATCAGTGTGCTGCGGCTTCTCGGCATCACGATGGGCTGTGGCCGGACGACTCATGCGCGGACGGTCCTCGAGACGGTGGTTCGGCAGGGGGCGGACCCGCTGTTCTCGGCGCTCGCGTCTGCGACCGGACTTCAGCACTCCTGGGATCAGAACAAGCATTCGACGCCGCGGTTCGCGCGGCCCCTGCTCACGGCGCTCGAGCAGCCAGTCGAAGCCAGCCATGCAATCGAGACGTATCTCGCAGACTGGCCATCGCGGATGAAACCGATGGATTGGATGGGGTCGCTGGAAGCAGTCGCCCCAGGCGACAGCTACGGTGCGGGATTCGTCGGGTATTGGGCGCTGGAACTGCCGGCGATCGCGAAAGCGACCGACATGCACCTCGATGAGATGAAATCGCCCTTCCTGCCGCTCGATCTCCTGTAAGAGGCGGGACCCTCCGGACCACATCTGAAATGACCTACCAGACGGCCCGACGCCGGTGGCGTTCTCACTCGAACGAAGGACCTCTGGAAGGTACAGGGAGTGATTCAAAGGTGTAATGGGCGGCCATCGTGGAACCTGGGGCGGTTCGGTTCTCGCAGAAGTCCATCTCCTGCAAACAAGATCGACCGGACTACCGGCGAACCATGCAACCACGACGACATCACCAACAGCATACGCGACGGCGGTTGGCGCGGTCACCCTGTGGATGTCGCCGAAATGCCCGACGGAGCTGTCTCGAGTATGGACAACACACGGATCAGGACGGCGCGCGAAACTGGTACTCCGGTGCGGACCCGGGCGCACGAGCACAACGAGGCGTTGACCGCGGACGAAGTCAAGCGGTTCCGCAAGAGCGGAACATCATGACTCCACGCGATGACCGAGTGAATGCTGCCTACTGGGACGACGCGTTCAGAGTCCTCGAGCGGGATATCGAGAAGTTTCGTCCGTTCAGCCATACTTTCCGGTCGGATGACGTCAGGGCTGGCATCATGCGGACCACGGCGAACTTGGAGAATGTGCTGTTCCTGCTGGGAGCGCGCTATTCAGCCGGAGCGCCCGTGCTCGAGCTCGCGGCGGACGTCGAGTCGGCCGTGACGGTCTGGGAGACCTGGAACCGCTACGCGGCGGTGACGGATGCGGGATTCCCATTGGATCCATTGGAGTTCGACAACAAGTCGACGTACTACAACGCGTTGTGGCTGTCGTCTGTAGCGCGGTGCATCGGTGTCGCTCCGGAGTTGATGGATCGGTTGATCGGGATTGTTGCTGCTGCTGGCGGTGCTGATCCAGTGCTCGGGGTGCTGCTGGAGGTTGATCCGGAGCGGGACACCGTGTGGCACAAGCGACCGTTCCAAAACCTTGCTACGGCAGCAAGTGCTCCGCCCGATCGTGCCGTGTCTGCGTTGAACAGGTATGTGCACGCGTGGCAGAAGAACATCTCGTTCATCTGGTGGGCACCGGCTCTGCAGGCAGTGCAGGGAGACCGGTTCGAGGCGTACTTTGGATACTGGGCTTGGGAAGCCGCTGGGCTCGTGGTGGCGCGGGGGCTTGACGATTCGGCGCTGCGGTCGTCGCCGTACTACCCAGTCGATCTCGTCGACGTCCAGCGGTACAGATGAGTTGCCTACCTTTTCGAACGAGGACCTCGGGGAGGGGCCGCGGCTGATTCAAAGATGTACCGGGCGGCCATCGTGGAGGCAGACGCTGCGCGCATCCGGTCCATCCGCGGGACAGGGGTGACTTCGATCAACTCTTCCTACTCAAGACACGGTGATTTTGCATGCGAACTCTGAAGGATGCTCGGGACGAATTTGCGAAGGAAGTGCGCGATGATGAAGACCTTATTTGGGATAAGGGATGGATCGAGACCGACGATTGGTGGATCGTTCTATACAACAGTCGAGAGTATTACGAGACACAAAACCCATTGTTTAGCCTAGCTGGAAATGCCCCCTTTGTTGTACCAAAAGACGGCAGTGCCTGTTTTGCTCTTCAAACGAACACATCGGTTGAATCACAAATAGAGGAACGGGGCCAGCGGGTCATCAGTCGGTCTCGGTGAAGCCAGTTCCGGCTCGAGCGGAGGGGAACGAGGTGACGGTCGAGGGTCCACCCGCAGAGTTCTTAGCTGGAACTCTTTGCGATTGCTCGGGATTCCGTTGACCGTTGGTTGGGTAGCAGGGCAAGGCAGGAACTGATCAAGCGCCAATCTGAATTGATCCGACGATCGGCCAAGTCTCACACTGATTTTCCGGTGCAGGGGCCGAGTACACGAACCTCATCAATCGTTGACGGCAAAAGAGGTTGAACGCTTCACGAAGCGTGGCCACGCCGAGCCCAGAACGCTGGGGGCGCTGAGGGTCGGATAAAGTCGCAAGGCGCGAATTGGTTGAAAGCGAATCCAGATGGGTCTCACGACCCCCGAAGCTCCCCGAAGGACCACAGTGAGGGAACATCGACTAACAACCGTCGAGGAACGGCAAGTCGAGGCGCGCTTGATTGCGCCCGAAGGATTTCAGTATCCCGAGCGCTTCCAACGTGCCCTTGCACAAGACCCGCTTCCCGACATCGATCCCTTCATGTGGACGTCTGAGTACGAGAACCAGACAAAGAACTGGGTCGACATCGTTGGGGAGCAGTATCCGGTCCGTTCCCTCGTACCCTTCGCAAAGCACCAGGACACTGACGATGTGTTCTGCTTTGACGGTGGCGACCATTCGGGCGACCCTCCCGTGCTGATCATCCATACGTTTGCTTCGCCTGGGACGGAGTACCGGGGGCAGTGGACGTCCTTCGACGTCTGGTGGGAGGAGATGGAGGAGCATCGAGCAGCGTGGCTCGCGGAGCAGGAAGAGGACTGAGACATGCCTCGTAGGGACGCGTCGATCAGCAAGGCGATGTCGCACGCGTTGCGGCACGAACCGGGTGCGTACGGGCTGGAACTCGGTGCTGACGGGAGCGTCCCGCTCGCAGATCTTGCCGACGCTTTGGAGCGGTCGGGCATTCAGGCATCGTTGGAAGATCTGCGCCGAGTGGTCGCCGAGTCCGACAAGCAGCGCTTCGCCGTCGAAAGCGACCGGATCCGTGCTCAGTACGGGCACTCGACGGACGAGCGCATCGTGAAGCCGGCGATCGTTCCGCAGCCGGTGCTCTGGCATGCAACTTCCCCCGCTGCGGCTGAGTCGATCCTGCGCGAAGGGCTCTTGCCGATGGGGCGCCAGTACGCGCATCTGACGACCGATCGCGAGCTGGCTATGCAGGCTGGGCGGCGCAAGTCCACCGCTCCCGTCCTGTTGCGAATCGATGCAGCTCGCGCGCACCGGGAGGGCGTGGAGTTCACGGAGGGCCACGGCCGGGTGACCCTCGCCTTGCTCGTTCCCGCGCGGTACATCTCGGCGGAATGACGCGCCTGCCTCAGCCGCGCGAGTAGCGGGGCTCCTGCATTGCTTGGGCGATGCGCTCGAGACGGTCACCCGTCGAACGGATCGATCTCTCAGTCTCCCGCGAGTGCAAGGGGGTCGACAGCAGTCTCGTCTCATCAGACGTGAGACTGCTCGGAAGAAGCGCAGATCCGACCAGCTGGGCTTGCAGTCGGGTGGCGTGGACGTCCTGGATAGCATCATCCGATGAGCACAGCGATGGACAGTTCTGCGTTCTGGGATGCGATCATCGCGGACGATGCGCAGGCGATCACGAGGATCGCGTCGGAAGGCTTCGAAGTGTCTTCAGCATCACGCGCCAATGCCGACGCCCTCACGCCCCTCCACTTCGCGGCTCAGACCGGTGCGGTGCATGCGATGCGAGCACTCCTGGCCCTCGGGGCGGAGGTGGACTCACCGGACCGTTGGGGGACGACGCCGCTGCAGCTCGCAGTGACGAACTCAGGCGACGGCGGACTTGATCCGGTCGCCGTCTTGCTCGACGCCGGCGCTGATCCGTGCCATGTCAACGACTTTGGTGCGACCCCACTGAGCTATGCCCGAATCTTGGGGGACGCACCAGCCGGGCTCATCGCCATGCTGCAGCAGGATCGGGTGTTCGAGCATGATGAGGCGGGCGTATCGGTCGTGTTCGAGGCCGCTACGCATGGGTCCCTCATCGACATCCAATCAGCAGTTCATGCCGATGCGGCTCTGCTCAACTCTGCCGTGGCTGGAGAGACACCGCTCCGACTGCTCGTACGACGTTCTCTCCCCGTGCGACCGAATCGATCGAACCCACATCCGGTCTCTGTGGACGACGCGGTGGCTGGCGCCAGTGCAATGCTGAGTGCCGGAGCGAAGGCCAGGTTGGTCGGTGCAGACGGCTTCACCGCTCAAGGGCTGGCACGAGCGTTCCTGGCGCCGAAGCCGTTGATCAAGGTGCTCGATCGTGCGGCTAAGCTCGAGCGGAGGCAGACAGCGTGAATGATCTAGAGGCATTCAATTGACTGAACTACGGCTTGACGAGAGCGTGGATGGCGTCGGCGCTCGATATGTGCCCAGAAACTTTCCCCCAGCGCGGGCTGACGCACATTGGCGCGGTGCTTCTTTCAATGCCGAGGGTGATTGATGTTCAGATTCGGTAGAGCCGAGAACTCGAGGACAATTGAGGAACCGGTGATCGAGCACGGATACCTCTACATGCAGAAGTGGAATCACTTCACCCGGACGCCGGATCCGAGAGGATTCCTGAGCGAGCAAGAGTGTCGCGGGCGTTGGCACCAGCATCAGGATGACCAGATGGACTGGTTCACTGTGGTCCCCGCCGAACCGAGCGTCGGCACCTTCGTGAGGCGGGACGACGGCGGCTTTGAAATCGATTCCGCATCCGCTGTACCGTCCTGGACCATGGAGGTCACGCCTCGGGGCGGAATTGCCATCGACGGGCCAGCTTTCCAAGTGTTCGTTTGGGACGCAAACAACCGCAATGTGACCCTTGCCACGTATTCGAACCGGTGGGGCGGACGGCTGTTCCTCAGCGAAGTGATCTACAAGATCTTCCCCGAACCTGATGACTTCAGACCGAAGGAACGTGCACTGGCCAACAAGCCCCTGTTCTCCAATCAATTGCACCTGTCTCCGAACGGCGAGGGGCAGCACACGCGGATCGATCACTCCAAACAGACAAAAGACCTGGAGCAGTTCCACGGAGTTGACGTCGAGCCGAACTGGGCGAACACGCCGGATTTTGGTGATTGGGAAGCGTTGTCGAAGAAGGTCCTCGAGGGTAACCCCCTCATCTGATTCGTCAGCTGACCAGGCAGAATGACCGATGGCCTTCTCGTCGCGAAAGAACCCGTGTGCGCCCGCAACGCCGAGGCGGTCCGCGCGCTCCCCGGGTACTCCGACGCATGAGCCGTCGCCCCGACGGTGATCCTGTCGTGGTCAGGAGACCGACGCGTCGTCCTCGTCCGCCCACAGCGGGTCGCTGACGGTCCGGGGCAGCAGCACCCCCGGCGACGCCGGCCACGGCAGCCGCGTGATCGGCCAGTTCGAGGCGACGAGCTCACGCCGCCCAGCATCGAACTCCTGCACCGTCTTGAGCTCGTCGTAGACCAGGGCGTACGCGGCCCGCAGGTTGTCGAAGTAGTCGTCCCACGAGTCGAACAGGGTGAAGGCGACATCGGAGACCAGGTCGATCGACGACCAGGCATCGTCCTCGCTCAGGAGCCCGGCGGCGTACGCACCTCTGACGGCGGTGACCGCGTTCTTGACGTCCATCGACCAGAGCAGCTTCGGCGGGCGGTCCGCTCGGCGTTCGAGCAGGCTCGACCCTGCCCACGGGTCGGTGCCGAGCAGTGAGGACAGTCGGGTGAGCCGGGTCTCACCCTCGGCGGATCGGCTCAACGCGAGGAACTGCCACGACACGCTCTTCGGGCCGAGCAGGTCGACGGCGAAGGCCTGTGCGTCCCGCCCGCTGGCGATCTTGTAGGTTTCGTCGAGTTCGCGGCGCAGGAACGTCAGCGGGGGCAGGGGGATGGTCACGAAGGGCGACGGCGTGGTGTCCTGCAGGTACTCGCCGCCGAGCTCCACCCGCGAACCGTACGGGGCGAGCGACGCCGGCCACCATCCGTCGTGGAAGTCGCCGAACGAGGCGAGGGCCAGCTGCTGCAGTCGGCGGACGGGCAGCTCGCGGGCGCCGGTGCGCTCCCGGTACCGCCGCTGTTCCCGCACCGGCAGCCCGATGTCACGGAGCGAGGTGATGAAGGTCAGCACGAACCACACGACGACGGCGATCAGGAAGCAGCGCCACACCGCCTGGATGCCGTACCCGAAGTGCGCCCGGACGTCGTACGGACCGGCTGTGGCGGCGACGAGGGCGACGAAGAACGCCACGATCGCGATCGCCATGGTGATCCACGCTGCGGCGCGGTCCCGTCGTCGCCCGGTCTGCTTCCGCGCCTTGGCGACCATCGCCCGGTGTCGCCAGCGTGGACGGACCGGGAACTCGCGGTCGCCGGGATGGTTCTGCAGTGCTTCCCCCATGACGATCGATCGTAGCGAGCGGCTCAGTCCTCGTCGACGGCGCCGACGAGCTCCGGCGCCGTGAGCAGCCGAGGCTCGTCCTCGATCGACGACGGGTCGGCGATGACCTTCGACTCGTCGAGCAGCGACAGCCGACGGGCACTCGGCAGGACCTGGCGTTCGAGGGACCCGACGAACCGGTTGTAGTCGACGACGGAGCCCCGGATCGAGCGGCCGAGCTTGTCGACGTGCCCGGCCATCGTGGACAGCCGGCCGTAGAGCTCGCGGGAGACCTTGAAGAGCTCGTGCGCCTCTTGCGAGACGACGTCCTGCTGCCACGAGAACGCCACGGTCTTGAGCACGGACCACAGGGTCACGGGTGAAGCGAGCGCGATTCGCTTGCGGAAGGCGTGATCGAGCAGGCCGGGGTCGGCGGCGAGGGCGCTCGAGATGAGCGACTCGGACGGGATGAAGGCGACGGTGAGCTCGGGGGAGGCGTCGTAGCCGGTCCAGTACTCCCGTGCGGCGAGGGCGTCGACGTGCGCTCGGAGCGCCTTGACGTGCTGGGCGATGAGCTGGTCGCGTCGAGCTGCCTCGGCACCGGTGGCGGTCGCCGGGATCTCGGCGGCCTGCAGGTAGGCGCTGAACGGCACCTTGGCGTCGACGGCGATGGTCTTGCCGCCGGGCAGGTGCACGACCATGTCCGGGCGGGCGGAGCCGACGGCGGTGGTGACGGAGGACTGCACGTCGAAGTCGACGCGTTCGAGCAGCCCTGCGGCCTCGACCACGTTGCGCAGCTGCGTCTCGCCCCAGACGCCGCGCGTGCTGTTCGACGACAGGGCGCTGGCCAGGGTGTCGGCGGTGGCGCGCAGGCGCTCTTCCGACTCGGCGGCCGACCGGAGCTGCGCCGACAGTGCGCCGTACTGCTCGCTCCGCGACTGCTCGAGCTCGGCGATCTTCGTGCGCATCACGTCGAGCGTCTGCGCCACGGGGCTGAGCGCGGAGAGCACCTTGGACTCGTTCTGGTTCCGTGCCGCGTCGACGCCGTGCATGCGCTGCACCAGGTGCTCGAGCTCGGCGGAGCGCCGTTCGAGCGAGTCGACCTGGCGACGGTACTGCGTGTCCTGGGCGTCGAGGCGTTCCTCGGCGTCGCGTCGGGCCGCCTCGAGCTGGCCGCGGAGCGCCTCGGCCGTCGCACGAGACGACGCGGCGTCGACGCCCGCGCGCGAGCGAGCGAGCGACCAGGCGACGACCGCACCGACGGCGATGCCGATCACGAGACCGATGACCAGGGCGAGGATCTGCATGTCGCGACCCTGGCAGAACCCACCGACACCGCGCCTCCCGGCACTCCGGCGCGCCCCGCAGAACCAGCGTGACCAGCGCCACGGGACCAACGTGACGGACCGCGGAATCCATGTCATGACATTAGGGCAAACAGGGTGTACAGTCGTGATCGTCCGCCGATGAAGCCGCACGGAAGGTCCACCGCGTCGCATGACGAACCAAGCTCCCCACGCCTACGACGTGATCACGATGGGACGCGTCAGCGTCGACATCTACCCGCAGCAGACCGGCCCGCTCGAGGACGTCTCGACCTTCTCGAAGTCCGTCGGCGGCAGCGCCACGAACGTCGCCATCGCCGCTGCTCGACACGGCGCGGACGCCGCGGTCATCACCCGGACGGGCAACGACCCCTTCGGCCGGTACATCGCCCGCACGCTGCCCGAGTACGGGGTCGCGAACGCCTTCGTCGAGACTGTGGAGGGGCTGAACACCCCCGTCGCCTTCTGCGAGATCTTCCCGCCGGACGACTTCCCGCTCTACTTCTACCGGGCCCCGAAGGCGCCGGACCTGATGATCACGGCGAAGTCCCTGCCGCTGCACGAGATCGAGCGCGCGAAGATCTTCTGGACCACGGTGACCGGCCTCAGCGAGGAGCCGAGCCGACAGGCGCACCACGTCGCGTACGAAGCCCGGTCCGCCGCGCAGAACAGCACGAAGACCCACACCGTCCTGGACCTGGACTACCGGTCGATGTTCTGGTCGAGCCCCGAGGCCGCGACGCGCGAGGTCGCGATCGCTCTCGAGCACGCCACCGTCGCCGTCGGCAACCGCGAGGAGTGCGAGGTCGCGGTCGGTGAGACCGACCCGGTCCGCGCCGCCGACGCGCTGCTCGACCGCGGTGTCGAGATCGCGATCGTCAAGCAGGGGCCGAAGGGCGTGCTGGCGAAGACCCGCGACGAGTTCGTCGAGTTCCGTCCGCACCACATCGACGTCGTGAACGGGCTCGGCTCGGGCGACGGCTTCGGCGGCGCGCTGACCCACGGACTGCTGCAGGGCTGGAGCCTCGAGCGGATCCTGGCGTTCTGCAACGCCGCCGGCGCGATCGTCGCGACGCGGTTCGAGTGCTCGACGGCGATGCCGACGAGCGACGAGATCGAGCAGTTCCTGACCGACAACCCGGCCGAGGGCAGGACGCACACTGGTGCGACGCACACGGGTGAGACGCACATCGAGGAGAAGACCCATGCCTGAGCTCAGCCCCGCTGACTTCCAGCGCCTCCGCGACATCCGTGCCGGCCAGCCGGACCTGGTGCGTGCCACGCTCGACGCCCGCCGCAAGCGCTCCCTGCTCGCCGACGACGGCAAGCTCTTCATCGTCGCCGCCGACCACCCCGCACGCGGTGCGCTGGCGGTTCGCGACGACGAGTCCGCGATGGCGGACCGCTACGACCTGCTCGAGCGGCTCGTCACGGCCCTCGGCCGGCCGGGGGTCGACGGCGTGCTCGGCACCCCCGACATCCTCGAGGACCTCGCGCTGCTCGGCGCCCTCGACGGCAAGGTCGTCGTCGGGTCGATGAACCGCGGTGGACTCCGCGGCGCGACGTTCGAGATGGACGACCGGTACACGGCGTACTCGGCGCAGGCCATCAAGGACTCCGGGCTCGACTTCGCCAAGCTGCTGGTGCGCATCGCCCTGGAGGACTCGGGCACCGCGCCGACGCTCGAGGCCACGGCCCGCGCCGTCAGCGAGGCCGCGGCGCTCCAGCTGCCGATCATGCTCGAGCCGTTCATGTCCGAGTGGCGGGACGGCCGGGTCGTCAACGACCTGTCGGCCGACGCCGTGATCACCTCGATGGCGATCGCTGCGGGACTCGGCGAATCCAGCGCCTACAGCTGGCTAAAGATCCCCGTCGTCGACGACATGGAGCGCGTGATGGCCGCGACGACGCTGCCGACGCTGCTGCTCGGCGGCGACCCGGCTTCGCGCCCGCTGGAGACGTACGCCAAGTGGGCTGACGCCCTGGCCCTGCCCGGCGTCCGCGGCCTGGTCGTCGGCCGCACCCTGCTCTACCCCTCGGACGGCGACGTCGCCGCCGCCGTGGACGTGGCCGCCGGTCTCGTCCACAGCCAGGAGGCCCGGGGCGGGTTCTCCACAGATGCCCACGACCCAGCCGCTCGGCTCGCGGGCGCCACCACCATGGACTCGTCCATCTCGGAAGGAAGCAACGCATGACGCTCACCGACACGACCACCACCACCGTCGGGCACTGGATCGACGGCAGGCGCGTCGAATCCGCGTCGGGCAACACCGCCCCCGTGTACGACCCGGCGCTCGGCGTCGCGACCAAGCAGGTCGCGCTGGCCGACGAGTCCGAGATCCAGGCGGCCATCGGCAGCGCCAAGGCGGCGTTCCCCGGCTGGAGCAACCTGTCACTGGCCAAGCGCCAGGCGATCCTGTTCTCGTTCCGCGAGATCCTGAACCGCGACAAGGCCGAGCTGGCCGAGATCATCACGAGCGAGCACGGCAAGGTCATCGACGACGCCATGGGCGAGATCGCCCGTGGGCAAGAGGTCGTGGAGCTCGCCACCAACATCCCGAGCCTGATGAAGGGCGAGTTCTCCGACCAGGTCTCGACCGGCATCGACGTCTACTCGATCCGCCAGCCCCTCGGCGTCGTGGGCATCATCAGCCCCTTCAACTTCCCGGCGATGGTGCCGCTCTGGTTCCTGCCGATCGCGATCGCCGCGGGCAACACCGTCGTGCTGAAGCCGAGCGAGAAGGACCCGTCGGCGGCCATCTGGCTCGCCGAGAAGTTCAAGGAGGCCGGGCTGCCAGACGGCGTCTTCAACGTCCTCAACGGCGACAAGCTGTCCGTCGACGGCCTGCTCACCAGCGACGACGTCGAGTCGATCTCGTTCGTCGGCTCCACGCCCATCGCGCAGTACGTCTACGAGACCGGTACCAAGCACGGCAAGCGCGTGCAGGCCCTCGGCGGCGCGAAGAACCACATGCTCGTCCTGCCGGACGCCGACCTCGACCTGGTCGCCGACAACGCGATCAACGCCGGCTTCGGTTCGGCCGGTGAACGCTGCATGGCGATCTCGGTCGTCGTCGCCGTCGAGCCGGTGGCCGACGAGCTCATCCAGAAGATCAAGGACCGCGCGGCGACCCTGCGCATCGGCGACGGTCGTCGCGGGTGCGACATGGGCCCGCTCGTCACGAAGCAGCACCGTGACAAGGTCGCCTCGTACATCGAGGTCGCAGAGCAGGACGGTGCGGTGGTTGTGGTGGACGGCCGCACCGTCCGACCCGACGGCGACGAGAACGGCTTCTGGCTGGGCCCGACGCTGATCGACCAGGTGCCCACCACCAGCCGCGTCTACACCGAGGAGATCTTCGGTCCGGTGCTGAGCGTCGTGCGCGTCGCCACCTACGAAGAGGGCCTCGAGCTCATCAACTCCGGCGCGTACGGCAACGGCACCGCCATCTTCACGAACGGCGGTGGCGCCGCCCGACGGTTCCAGCGTGACGTGCAGGTCGGCATGATCGGCATCAACGTCCCGATCCCGGTGCCCGTCGCCTACTACTCGTTCGGCGGCTGGAAGAACTCGCTGTTCGGTGACCACAAGGCGTACGGCGCCGACGGCGTGAGCTTCTTCACCCGTCAGAAGGCGATCACGAGCCGCTGGCTCGACCCGTCGCACGGCGGCATCAACCTCGGCTTCCCGTCGAACAACTGACCCGCAGCATGGCGAACGAACAGCACCAGCACGACCAGTGGTTCATCCCGGCGGGCTCCCGGCCCGAGGCGGGCTGGACCGACGTGGTCGACGGTCGCATCGAGGGGTGGGCGCACACCGGGCTCCGGACCGGCGCGCTGACCGACGGGGGCGAGCTGCGCCTCCCGGCCGACGCCGTGGAGCGCATCGTCGTGCCGCTCGCCGGGTCGTTCCACGTGACCCACTCGGGCGCTGCCGGTGACGGCGAGCAGACCCTGCAGGGTCGGGGGAGCGTCTTCGACGGTCCCACCGACGTCCTGTACCTGGGTTCCGGCTCCGCGGCAACCATCACCGGCAGCGGGCGGTTCGCCGTCGCGGAAGCCCCCACCGACACCGTGAAGCCGACCACCTACGTGGCCCGGCCGGACGTACCCGTGGAACTCCGCGGCGCCGGGCAGTCGAGCCGTCAGGTGCACAACTTCGGCACCCCGGCCGCGCTCGACGCCGTCAAGTTCATCGTGTGCGAAGTCATCACGCCGGCCGGCAACTGGTCGTCGTACCCGCCGCACAAGCACGACACGAACGTGCCCGGTTCTGAGTCGAACCTCGAGGAGATCTACTACTACGAGGCGGCGGTGTCCCGCGGGCTCGAGTCGATCGCCCCCGAGGCCGCCGACCCGTTCGCCCTGCACCGCACGTACGCCTCGGACGACCGCGCCATCGACGAGTTCCGGCAGGTCCGGACCGGCGACGTCGCCCTGGTGCCGTACGGCTGGCACGGTCCGGCGGTCGCCGCTCCGGGTTACGACATGTACTACCTGAACGTGATGGCCGGGCCCGACCCGGAGCGCGTCTGGAACATCACCGACGACCCGGCCCACGGGTGGGTCCGGCAGGCGTGGGCATCGGAATCGATCGACCCACGACTGCCCTACGAAAGGAAGCAGGCGTGACCACCACCACGCGGAAGATGACGGTCGGCCAGGCACTCGTCGAGTTCCTGGCCAACCAGTGGACCGTCGACGGCGACGTCCGCGAACGCACCATCCCGGGGATCTTCGGCATCTTCGGGCACGGCAACGTCGCCGGGGTCGGTCAGGCCATCAAGCAGCTCCACGTCGAGCAGCCCGGGTTGCTGCCGTACCACCAGGCCCGCAACGAGCAGGCGATGGTGCACGAGGCCGTCGGCTTCGCCCGCATGCACCGCCGCCGCGCGACCTACGCATCCACTGCGTCGGTGGGCCCGGGTGCCGCCAACATGCTGACCGCCGCGGCGCTCGCCACCACGAACCGGCTGCCGGCACTGCTGCTGCCGTCGGACACCTTCGCCACGCGCACCACGGACCCGGTGCTCCAGCAGATCGAGCTGCCGCACGACACGTCGTTGCAGGTCACCGACGCCTTCCGTCCGCTGTCGCGCTACTTCGACCGGGTGGAGCGTCCGGAGCAGCTGTTCTCGATCGCCCTCGCCGCGATGCGGGTGCTGACCGACCCGGCCGAGACCGGTGCGGTGACGATCGCCCTGCCCGAGGACGTCCAGGCCGAGGAGTTCGACGTGCCCGTCGCGTTCCTGCAGCCGCGCGAGTGGCACATCCGCCGTCCGTTGCCCGAGCGCGGCCCGCTCGAGCGTGCCGTGGCCGCGATCCGTGCGGGCCGACGTCCGGTCATCGTGGCCGGCGGCGGGGTGCTGTACTCCGACGCCGCCGACGAGCTCCGCGCCTTCGTCGAGGCCACCGGCATCCCGGTCGGCACGTCGCAGGCTGGCGGCGGATCCCTGGTCTGGGACCACCCGCAGTACCTCGGCGGCATCGGGGCGACCGGCACCGCGGCCGCCAACGCGATCGCCGCCCAGGCCGACGTCGTCATCGGGATCGGCACCCGCTACAGCGACTTCACCACGGCGTCGCGCACGGCGTTCCAGAACCCGGACGTCACGTTCGTCAACGTCAACGTGGCCGCGTTCGACGCCTACAAGCACGGTTCGCAGCTGCCGCTGATCGCGGACGCCCGGGAGGCCCTGGTCGCCCTGACCGAGTCGCTCACCTCGGACACGGCGTACGTCGTCGAGCCCGGCTACGCGTCCGAGATCGCCTCGCTGACGGCGGCGTGGGACGCCGCCGTCGACGGCGCGTTCGCGCCGTCCGGCGCGGACCTGCCCGGTCAGCCCGAGATCATCGGCGCCGTGCAGTCGGTCTCCGACCCGCGCGACGTCGTGATCCAGGCCGCGGGCTCGCTGCCCGGCGACCTGCACAAGCTCTGGCGGGTGCGCGACGAGCTCGGGTACCACGTCGAGTACGCGTTCTCGTGCATGGGCTACGAGATCGCCGGCGGCATCGGGGTCCGACGCGGGGCTCCGGACCGCGACGCGATCGTGATGGTCGGTGACGGCAGCTACCTGATGCTGCACACCGAGCTCGTCACCGCCGTGGCCGAGGGCATCAAGATCATCGTCGTGCTCATCCAGAACCACGGGTACGCATCGATCGGGCACCTGTCCGAGACCGTCGGCTCCGAGCGCTTCGGCACGAAGTACCGGTACCTCGACGAGACCGAGTCGTTCGAGAACGGCGAGCCCCTGCCCGTCGACCTCGCCGCCAACGCTCGCTCGTACGGCGTCGACGTCATCGAGGTGCAGCCCGGCCCGGACAGCATCGAAGACCTGAAGGCCGCGCTGCGTCAGGCGAAGGCGAACGACCACACCACCCTGGTGCACATCAACTCCGACCCGCTGGTCTACGCCCCCGAGGGCGACGGCTGGTGGGACGTGCCGGTCGCGCAGACCTCCACCCTCCCCAGCACCCAGGCCGCCCGCGCCGAGTACGAGCAGCAGGTCGCCACGCAGCGTCCGCTGCTCGGCTGAACCGTTCACGAGACAGAAAGCGACAGCGACGTCATGACCGACACCGCCACCCCCATCGGCAGCCCCGCCACCGACGCGGCGCCCGCCTCGATCCGCATCGGCACCGCCCCGGACTCGTGGGGCGTCTGGTTCCCGGACGACCCGAAGCAGGTGCCGTGGCAGCGCTTCCTCGACGAGGCGTCCGCCGCCGGGTACGAGTGGATCGAGCTCGGCCCGTACGGGTACCTGCCGACCGACCCGTCGCAGCTGTCCGACGAGCTTGAGTCCCGCGGGCTCAAGCTGTCGGCGGGCACGGTCTTCACCGGGTTCCACAAGGGCGAGGACCAGTTCCAGCGCGCGTGGGACCAGGCCGTCGCGGTCGCCGGTCTGGCAGCGAAGCTCGGCGCCGAGCACCTGGTGACGATCCCCGACCTGTGGCGCTCGGACGCCACCGAAGAGGTGCTCGAGGCGCGCACGCTCACCGACGAGCAGTGGGAGCGGCTCGGCACGGGCCACGACCAGCTCGGCAAGGCGCTGCTCGAGGAGTACGGCGTCCACCAGCAGTTCCACACCCACGCGGACAGCCACGTGGGCACCTACAAGGAGACCGTGCGGTTCCTCGAGGTCACGAACCCCGAGTACACGAACCTCTGCCTCGACACCGGCCACTTCGCCTACTACGGCGGCGACAACCTCAAGCTCATCGCCGCCCACCCGGAGCGCATCGGCTACCTGCACCTCAAGCAGGTCGACACCGACCTGCTGTTCGACGTGCTCAAGAACGACGTGCCGTTCGCCACCGCTGTGTCGCAGGGCATCATGACCGAGCCGCCGCACGGCACCCCGGAGCTCGCCCCGATCATCGAGGCCGTCGCCGCGATCAACCCGGACATCTTCGGCATCGTCGAGCAGGACATGTACGGCTGCTCCGTCGACGCCCCCGGCCCGATGGCCGAGCGCACCTTCCAGCACATCTTCGGCTCGACCTCGGCCGCCCGCGCCTCCTGACGCGCCGTCCACGCAGCGTCAACAACCCCCAGGAGAACACCACCATGACCACCACGCAGAACCTCCGCGTCGCCGTCGTCGGCGCCGGCATGATGGGCGCCGACCACGTCCGCCGCATCACCGCCAAGATCTCGAACGCCGACGTCGTCGCCGTCGTCGAGCCCGACCAGGCCCGTGCCGCCGCGGCAGCCGCCCTGGCACCCGGCGCGATCACCGCCGCGTCCTTCGACGAGGCGCTCGAGCAGACCGAGATCGACGCCGTCATCATCGCGACGCCCGGTTTCCTGCACGAGCCGATCCTGGTGACCGCGCTCGAGCGCGGGCTCACCGTCCTGTGCGAGAAGCCGCTGACGACCAGCGCCGAGGACTCGCTGCGCATCGTCGAGCTCGAGCAGCAGCACGCCGCCCGACCGGTCATCCAGGTCGGCTTCATGCGCCGGTTCGACGCCGGGTACCAGGAGCTCAAGGCCCTGCGCGAGTCGGGGGCGAACGGCGCCCTGCTCGCCCTGCACCACGCGCATCGCAACCCGACGACGCCGCCGAACTTCAGCGAGTCGATGCTCATCCACGACTCGGTGATCCACGAGATCGACATCATCCCGTTCCTCACCGGTGAAGCGATCACGAGCGTCGAGGTGAAGAAGCCGCGCAAGAACTCCCTCGCGCCGGCCGACCTGCCCGAGCCGCAGTTCGTCCTGTTCACCACCGAGTCCGGCACGATGGCGATCGTCGAGATCAACGTCAACGCCCAGTTCGGCTACCAGGTCACCACCGACGCCGTGTTCGAGTCCGGTGTCGCGTACATCGGCCGCGACACGTCGCTCTCGCTCGTCGCAGCCGGAGCGACCTCGCAGGGCGTCACGCCGTCCTTCAAGGAGCGCTTCGGTGCCGCCTACGACGAAGAGGTCCAGCGCTGGGTCGACGCGGCCCGGACCGGCGGCATCGACGGGCCGAGTGCCTGGGACGGCTACACCGCCTCCGTCGTCGCCGAGGTCGCGGTCCGGGCCCAGCAGTCCGGCGCGCACGAAGTGGTCGAGTACGCGGTCACCAAGCCGGCGTTCTACGACGAGACGAGCGACGCGACGAGCGACGCGACCGCCGCGCTCGCCGGGGCCTGATCGATGCCGAAGATCGCGCTCGACCCGACCCCGTTCCACCACGACCTGTCGTTGCTCGAGTTCCCGCGCAAGGTCGCGGAGCTCGGCTACGAGTACCTGCAGCTCACCCCGCACAAGGACTTCATCCCCTTCTACCGGCACCCCAAGGCCGACGACGATCTGGTCGACGCGTTCGCCGCGGCCTGCCGTGACGCCGGGGTCCAGGTGGCGAGCGTGCTGCCGGTGCTGCGCTGGTCGGGCCCGGACGAGGACGCCCGACAGGCTGCGGTGCGGAAGTGGAAGCGGGTCATCGAGATCACGAAGCGCCTCGGCGTGGACACCATCAACACGGAGTTCTCCGGCCGCCCCGAGCGTGCCGAGGAGTCCGAGGACCAGTTCTACCGGTCGATGGAGGAACTGCTGCCGATCATCGAGGACGCCGGCATCCGTGTGCTCATCGATCCCCACCCCGATGACTTCGTCGAGGACGGGCTCGAGGCGCTCCGGGTGATCCGCGGCCTGAACTCGAAGCACGTCGGCTTCGTGTACGTCGCCTGCCACACGTTCCACTACGGCGGCAACATGGACGAGATCATCGACGCCGCCGGTGACTCGCTGCAGCTGGTCCACGTCGCCGACGCGTACGACCACCGTCGCTCGCACGGCCTGCGCTACATCACGAACCCGCCCGGCAACCCGGTCCGCGTGCACCAGCACCTGCCGGTCGGCCAGGCGGACGTCGACTTCGACGCCTTCTGGGCGGCACTCGACCGGGTCGGTTTCTCGGCGCGCGAGGACACCGTCGCGGTCTCGAGCGTCTTCGCCGAGGACGAGAACGCCGACGCCGTGTCGCGGTTCCAGCTCGACACGATCACGAAGGGACTCCACCGATGACCACCACCCTCGAGACGCAGACGTCCACCGACGCCGACTCCCGTCCCGTCACCCTGCAGGCCGCGGAGCAGACCCTCACCGCCCTGTGGAACGACTCCGCCGACCCGCGCGAACTGTCGACCGCCATCCACGAGTACGGTGCCGTCGGTGCGACCTGCAACCCGGTGATCGCGTACACCTGCATCCAGCAGGACCCGGAGACCTGGGTCCCGCGCATCCGCGAGATCGCCGAGGAGCACCCGACGGCGGGGGAGTCCTGGATCGGCTGGAAGGCCGTCGAGGAGCTCTCCATCGCCGCCGCGGCGCAGCTGCTGCCCGCGTTCGAGGCGTCCGGCGGCCGGAACGGTCGACTGTCCATGCAGACCGACCCCCGGTTCCACCGCGATTCCGACGCGCTCGTCGAGCAGGCCGTCCGGTTCTCGCAGCTCGCGCCGAACATCATCGTGAAGATCCCCGCCACCAAGGTCGGCATCGCCGCGATCGAGGAAGCCGCCTACCGCGGGGTCTCGATCAACGCCACGGTGTCCTTCACCGTGCCGCAGGTCGTCGCCGTGGGCGAGGCCATCGAGCGCGCCCTCGACCGCCGTGCTGCCGAGGGCCTGCCGGAGCAGGAGTTCGGCCACGTCGTCACCCTGATGGCCGGCCGCTTCGACGACTGGCTGAAGACCGTCGTCAAGCGCGACCACGTGATGGTGGACCCGGGCATCCTCGAGTGGGCCGGTGTCGCCGCGGTGAAGAACGCCTACCGGGTCTTCCAGGAGCGTGGGTTCCGGTCGCGCGTGCTGGTCGCCGCGTTCCGCAACGCACTGCAGTGGTCGGAGTTCCAGGGCGGGGACCTGGTGGTCTCGCCGCCGTTCCAGTGGACGAAAGACATCAACGACAACGCGTTCCCGTTCCGTCCGCACGCCATCGACGACGAGGTCCCCGTTCACGTCATCGAGGCGCTCCGGGCCGCGACGCCGGAGTTCGCCCGCGGTTACGACGTGGACGGCATGACGGTCGACGAGTTCGACCGCTTCGGTGCGACCGTGACGACGCTCCGGCAGTTCCTGGACGCCGACGCGAAGCTCGACGCCCTGGTCCGCGACATCATCGTCCCCGCGATCTGAAACGCGGTCTGAGACGCGATCTGATGCGTGGTGCGATCCGCAGTCGGAACCACGGGTCGCGCCCCGCGCGCTGACGCACCAGCCTGGAGGCCCGGTGCCGGTCCCCGAGACCGGCACCGGGCCTCCAGGCGGTTGCGTCATGTGCTGACAAAGTCCGCCGCATCGGCTACGCTCGTTGTCGCGCTCCAATGCGCGTCACCTGAACGAAGGAGTTCTCCATGGACAGCATCGGCGTCGGGCTGATCTCGGTCGGCTGGATGGGGCGGTTGCACTCGCGTGCCTACCGAGCGTTGCCGGACCACTTCCCGGAGCTCGGCGTCCAGCCGTGGCTCGTCGTCGCGGCCGACCCGATCGAGGCGGCACGCGACCAGGCGGTGACGCGGCTCGGGTACGAGCGGGCCGTCGCCGACTACCACGAGGTCCTCGCCGACCCGGCGGTCGACGTCGTGTCGATCTGTTCGCCGAACTTCCTGCACCGCGAGATGGCCGTCGCCGCGGCCGAGGCGGGCAAGCCGTTCTGGATCGAGAAGCCCATGGGCCGGTACGCCAGCGACTCGCGCTCCATCCACCAGGCGGTGCAGCGGGCCGGCGTCATCACGAGCGTCGGCTTCAACTACCGGCACGCCCCGGCGATCGAGCGCGCCCGCGAACTCGTCCGCAGCGGGCGGCTCGGACGCATCACGAACGTGCGCGGATCGTTGCTCGCCGACTACTCGTCCGACCCTGCTGCACCGCTGACCTGGCGCTTCGAGCGTGAGCGTGCCGGATCGGGTGTGCTCGGCGACCTGCTGTCGCACGGACTCGACCTGGCGCAGTACGTGGTCGGCCGGATCGCCTCGGTCAGTGCGCTCGCCGAGACGTTCATCGAGTCGCGTCCCCGCCCGGGTGCCGGCATCGTCGACCGCAGCGCCGCGGCGACCGGCGAGCTCGGTGCCGTCGAGAACGAGGACTACGCCGCCCTGCTGTTCCGGTTCGAGGACGGTGCGGTCGGCACGATGGACTCGAGTCGGGTCATGCGCGGGCCGCACGCCGAGTACACGCTCGAGATCTACGGCACCCGCGGTTCGGTCCGGTGGGACTTCCAACGCCTCAACGAGCTCGAGGCGTACCTGGACGGGCAAGAGGTCGACGGGTACGCGACGCACTACGTCGCACCCGGGGACGGCGACTTCGGTCGCTTCCAGCCCGGCGCCGGGACCGCGATGGGCTACGACGACCTGAAGACGATCGAGGCGGCGCAGTTCATCGCGAGCGTGCAGCGCGGGGAGCAGCTCGCACCCTCGGTCGCCGACGGGCTGGCTGCGGCGTCGATCGTCGAGGCGGCGGAGGCCTCGCTGGTCGACGGCGCGTGGCACGACGTCGCTCGTGTCGACGGGCCGCTGACGTACGGGGCACCGACGCCGAGGTTCTAGACACGTAGCCGCGTCCGCTTGTTAGTATGTAAGGACAAAGTCCGAGCAACCAGGAGGCACCATGCCGCTCGTCCGTATCGACCTCGCCACCGGCCGCACGCCGGAGGCCGTCCGTGGCATCGCCGACGCCATCCACCAGGCCATCGTCGACGTGTACGGGATCCCGGTGCGTGACCGGTTCCAGGTGATCACCGAGCACCCGGCGCAGCAGATCATCGCCGAGGACGCCGGCCTGGGGTTCGAGCGCACCGAGGGCGTCATCGTCATCCAGGTGTTCACGCAGCGCGGGCGGACCGACGAGGCGAAGGCTGCGCTGTACCGGGCGATCCACGACGCCCTCGCGGCGGTCGGTGTCGCGTCCGAGGACGTCTTCATCGGCTACGTGGAGAACGGGCCGCAGGACTGGTCGTTCGGCTTCGGGCGTGCCCAGTACGTCACCGGTGAGCTCGGGGTGCCCGCGCTCGGTTGAGGTGGTGCGGGTGCGGGGTGGTCACGACACCCCGCTCAGTTCCGCCGAGTGGTCACGAATTGTCGGTTGCCGGGTGTCCGGGCGACAGTTCGTGACCACTCGGCGCATCACCGACAGCGTGTCGTGACCCCTCGCCGAGCGACCTACTTGTCGACGAGCGTGACCTCGAACGAGTACCGGTCGGGGCGGTAGCAGTGCACGCCGTACTCGACCGCACGGCCCGAGGCGTCGTACGCGGTGCGGCTCATCGTGAGCACCGGGTCGCCGTCCTCGATCTCGAGCAGGCCGGCCTCTTCGTCGGTGACCGCGCGGGCCCCGATCCGCTGCTTGGCCACCCGCATCGTGACACCTCGGCCGCGCAGCAGCTGGTACAGCCCGTACGCCTGCAGGTCCTCGTCGGTCAGGTCGAGGAACTCCGGCGGCAGGTAGTTCTCGAGGATCGCCATCGGGACGTCCTCGGCGAACCGCACCCGCCGGATGTGCGCGACGGTCGTGCCGGGCTCGATGCTCAGTGCCGCGGCGACCTCGTCGGACGCGGGGACGTCGTTGCGTTGCAGGAGCTTCGTCGCCGGAGCCTGCGAACCCTGCGCCAGGTCGTCGTACAGGCTCGTCAGCTCCACCTTGCGGGTCACCGGCCCGTGCACGACCTGGGTCCCGATGCCGCGGCGGCGCACCAGCAGGCCTTTGTCGACAAGGTCCTGGATCGCGCGACGGATCGTCGGCCGCGACAGGCCGAGACGCTCACCGAGGGCGATCTCGTTCTCGAGTCGGGCCCCTGGGGGCATCGCGCCGGAGCGGATCGACTCCTCGATGCGCGAGGCGACCTGGAAGTAGAGGGGCATGGGACCCGACCGGTCCAGGTCCATGAACAGGTCGGACGGCAGCTGGCCTTCGTTGGTCATCGCGGTCCTTCACACGTGCGGAGATGCCGGCGTCGGTGCCGACGGCATTGTCGTGACAATACCACCGGGGATGTGGCACCCCGGCCGCGCGCAGCGGGCGTTGCGTCAGTCGGCGAACACCATCGGCCGGTTCGACAGCCGCGGCTGGTTCGCGGCCTTCGGCTTCTCGGCACGCGCACGGACCGGGGCGATCGTCACCCGGGTCACCGCCCCGAGCGCCTCGACCGTCTCGACCCCGTGGTGCCCGGCTGCGTGCACGACGATCGCGGCGCAGGCCTCGGCGTCGGCGGCGGCGTCGTGGTGCTGGAAGCCCTCGAACCCGGCGGCCATCGCGGCGACCGGCAGACGGTACGAGTCGAGCGTGTAGGTCTTGCGGGCGACCGCCAGGGAGCACAGCGAGTGGTGCTCGGCCAGGTCGATGCCCGTTGCGGAGCAGCCACCGGCGATGACACCCATGTCGAAGCGGGCGTTGTGCGCCACCAGGACGTCACCCTCGGCGAAGGCCACCAGGTCGGGGTACTGCTGCTCCCACGTCTTGGCGTGCGTGACGTCTTCGGCGACGATGCCGTGGATCCGCGTGTTCCACTCCAGGAAGGCGTCGTGCCCGAACGGCGGGCGGATGAACCACGACGCCCGATCGACGACCCGGCCGGCGCGGACCTTCACGAGCCCGACGGAGCAGGCGCTCGCGGGCGAGCTGTTGGCGGTCTCGAAGTCGATCGCGGTGAAGTTCAACGGCACGGTCCCGATCGTCGCACGGGGTTCCGACATCGCCCTCCGTTCCCCTCGGCGTTGCGTGTGGCTACTCTCGGCGCATGGGGAACGAGGCCGACCGCCGTCCGCTCGTCCTGGTGCTCGCCGGCGCCGGCTACGGGCAACAGGCGCCGCTGCTCTGGTGGACGAACGAGATCGCTCTCGCGTCGGGGTGCGAGGTCGTCGCGCCACGATGGCAGGTCGACGACGCTGCCGGTGCCGATCCGGTCGGGTTCGTCGAGACCGCTGTCGCCGCCGCCCTGGGGGACCGGCTGCCCGACCTGGTCGTCGCGAAGTCGTTCGGCTGCTTCGCCCTGCCGTGGGCGATCCGCCACGAGGTGCCCGGGGTCTGGCTGACGCCGGTCCTCACCCACGACGACGTCGCGGCAGCGCTCGCCGCTGCCACCGACGTGCACGACGCGATCGGGGGTGGAGACGACACCATGTGGCGGCCCGAGCGGGTCTCGGGGACTGCTGCGCGCCTCCAGACCGTCGACCATGCCGACCACTCGCTGCAAGTGCCGGGGGACTGGCGGCGATCGCAGCGGCTGCAGGCCGACGTCATCGACGTCGTCGAGCGCCGCATCACGGCTCTGCGGCCTCCGATGGGCGGGTCGCGTCTGCTGATCTGACGGACGGACTGGAGGCCCGGGTCGGCTCCGACAGGCCGCCGCCGGTAGGCTCTTCTTCCGTGGCTCTCACCATCGGAATCGTCGGTCTCCCGAACGTCGGCAAGTCGACCCTGTTCAACGCCCTGACCAAGAACCAGGTCCTCGCCGCGAACTATCCGTTCGCGACGATCGAGCCGAACGTCGGGGTGGTGAACCTGCCCGACTCGCGGCTCGACCAGCTCGCCGAGCTCTTCCACTCGGAGAAGACCGTGCCGGCGCCGGTGTCGTTCGTCGACATCGCGGGCATCGTCAAGGGCGCGAGCGAGGGTGAAGGTCTGGGCAACAAGTTCCTCGCCAACATCCGCGAAGCCGACGCCATCGCGCAGGTCGTCCGCGGCTTCACCGACGACGACGTCGTGCACGTGGCGAACAAGGTCTCCCCGAAGGACGACCTCGAGGTCATCAACACCGAGCTGATCCTCGCCGACATGGAGACCATCGACAAGGCGCTCCCGCGGTACGAGAAGATGCTCAAGCTCAAGCAGGCCGAGCCGGCCGTGCTCGAGACCGCTCGCGAGGCCCGTGCCGCGCTCGAGCAGGGAACCCTGCTGTCCGCGACCAAGATCGACCTGTCGCCGATCGCCGAGCTCGGCCTGCTCAGCGCGAAGCCCTTCATCTTCGTGTTCAACGTGGACGAGGCGATCCTGACCGATGAGTCCCGCAAGGCCGAACTGGCCGCGCTCGTCGCCCCGGCGCAGGCCGTGTTCCTCGACGCCCAGGTCGAGTCGGAGCTCATCGACCTCGACCCTGCCGACGCCGCCGAGCTGCTCGAGTCGACCGGGCAGACCGAGTCGGGCCTCGACCAGCTCGCCCGGATCGGCTTCGACACCCTCGGGTTGCAGACCTACCTGACGGCCGGTCCGAAGGAAGCCCGTGCGTGGACGATCGGCAAGGGGTGGAAGGCTCCCCAGGCTGCCGGCGTCATCCACACCGACTTCGAGAAGGGCTTCATCAAGGCCGAGGTCATCTCGTTCGACGACCTGGTCGAGACCGGCTCGATCGCCGAGGCCCGCGCTGCCGGCAAGGCCCGCATCGAGGGCAAGGACTACGTCATGCAGGACGGCGACGTGGTGGAGTTCCGCTTCAACAACTGACCTGCCGGCGTGGTTCGTCGTGCGCCAGGATGAGCGCATGACGAATGCACAGGCAGGGTGGTACGACGACGGCTCCGGCACCATGCGGTGGTGGGACGGTTCCGCGTGGACGGAGCAGGTGCAGCAGCAGGCGCCCGCGGCGTCGGGTGTCGGTGGAGTGATCGGCCGGATCCAGGCGGAAGCCGCTTCGGGTGGTCAGCCGCGTCCGGCACAGAACGGCATGAGCTACGTCGTGCTGCAGGTGGTGCTCAAGGAGAAGTTCTTCGGGACCGGTTCGGGCAACCTCACCGAGCTCGAGAAGGTGATCAACGCCCAGGCTGCGCTCGGGTACCGGCTGCACACGATCACGACGGCTTCCTCGGGGAGCACGGGCTTCGGCGGCGGAGACCGGGTGCAGGCCACGATGGTCTTCGAGCGCCTGAACTGAGTCGCTGCCACGAACGGTGCGAGGTTCCGTGAACGGTGCGACGACCGCCGCCTCGCACGATTCACGGAACCTCGCACGAAGCCCGCAGTGACCCACGCTGCCCCGGGAACGACGAAGCGCCGCCGAGCGGACTCGGCGGCGCTTCGTGGTGGTGCTGGTCGGACCTAGGCCGCGAGGGCCATTTCGCCCGCCTGCACGGACTGTGCCTGCAGCAGGGTGCGGCTGGCCTCGCCCGCCCAGGAACGGCCCGGGACGGTCCAGCCGGCCTCGCCGACGGCGTCGAGCCGGGTGCCCCGGGTGACGAAGGTCCCCAGGTCGTCGGCTGCGATGCGGACGAGGTACTCGCGCTGCGAGCGGTCGTCGCGCACCGGGAACTCGGCGACGCGGTCGGGGGTGATCGTCGGGGCCGCGAGTGCGGTCCCGAACACGGTGATTCGTTCGTTGCTGGTCATGGTGCTGTACTTCCTGGTCATTCGGCGCCAGGGCGACTCGGTGTCGGCGGACGTCTCAGTCCAGCGCGACGCATCGAGTGCGGGGCGCGCACGTCGAGTTTCAACGTGCAGCTCGTCCGTTCGGATCGAGCGGTGTCTCGAGTGGAATGCGACTCGGGTGAGTCGGTGTCGAGAGGTTGGTGTGCGCGAGTCAGATGGGTTCGCTGCAGTGCACCAACCAGACACTATACGCCCACCCCGCCGAGAAGTCCAGCGAGCGACCAGACCGAGCGTCAGGACGCCAGGAAGGCTGCCCAGCGTTCCCCGCCGGCGGCGACGTTGCCCGACCCGTCGAGGCGGGCTGCGGCCGAAGAGGGCTTGCGCGCAGCCTGCTCGTGGATCAGCCCGTCGAACGACGCCGAGAAGTCCAGACGGGGCAGCGCGGCCGTGACGTCCCGCAGGTCGTCCGACGCCCACCTGTCGAAGCCCGCGCCGGAGACGTCGAGCGAGGTCGCGACCTCGAGCAGGTGCCCCTCGGCGTCGAGCTCCGGGTCGACGGACCGCCACATGTGCCGCTCGATGATCTCCCCGACCCGACGGGCTCGCACGGCGTCCCACCCGGCACCGAGCGCGAAGACCGAACCGACAGCGCCGCCGGCGTCCTCGAAGGGCACCCGGTGGGCGTCGAACGACGGGGTCACGCCGAGATCGTGGAGCATCGTCGCGACGAAGAGCAGCTCGGGGTCCGGTTCGAGGTCGACCGTCGGGGCGAGCAGGACGGCCCAGGCCCACGAGCGCAGGCAGTGGTTGACGAGGGCGGGTTCGGACCATGCCCGCACGACGTCCAGTGCGCGCGCAGCCACGGGGGAGGGCGGGGTGAGCAGGGCTTCGACATCGACCGACATGGCACGACAGTAGCGGCAGGAACGAGCCGTAACGGGGCGGAAACGTGCCGGGCCAGAACCGGAAACAGCGTCCCGTTAGCTTTCGGTTCACTGAGTACCCGCTCAGCACCCCTCCACCCCACCCGAAGGAACTGCGCCCATGCAGCACCGACCACGGCTGCGCCCACGCGCGACGATCGTCTCCTCGACGCTCGTCGCCGCCGGGGCGTTCGGCCTCGCCGTCCTGACGGCCGCTCCGGCCCAGGCAGCGCCCACCGCGACCACCGCCACCATCGACGCCCCGGCCACCGTGACCGTCGGCACGGCGTTCGACGTCGACCTGACGATCCCGGACACCGCCGTCGTCTACGCGTACGAGATCACGCTCGAGGCCGACTCGGTGCAGTACCGGGACGACAGCGTCACCGGCCCGGACGGCGGCTTCGACGCAGTCGAGCAGGACGGCGACGCCCTGACGATCGTGCACACCCGCCTCGGCACCTCGCCGGCACTCGACGGCGACCTGGCCACCTCGATCTCGCTGACCCCGACCGCGGTCGGCAGCGTCGACCTCGACGTCACGAGCATCACCCTCGTCGGCTCCGACGGCACGTCGACGACCCTCGACGACCCGGCGAGCACCACCGTCGTGGTCGCCGCGGCCGCGACCACCGCCCCGACGGCCACGCCGACCCCGGGAGCGACCACACAGCCCGGTGCCGGTGGCGGAACGGATGCACCCACTGCCCCCGGTGACCCGACCGCCCCGGGCACCGACCCGACCAGCGGCGCCACCGCCGTGGCGGGAGTCGGCGGGGGCGACCGTCCGACCGGCGGCGACCTCGCCTGGACCGGCGCCGACGTCGCGCCCTGGATCGCCGCGTCCATCGCCCTGCTCGCAGCCGGCGGCACCCTGATCACCCTGCGGGCCCGTCGTGCCCGCCGCAACCGCACCGGAGCCTCCGCATGACCGCCACGAAGCAGGCCGCCACGAAGCAGGCCGCCACGAAGCAGGCCGCCACGAAGCGGGCCTCCAGCAAGAAGCGCACCACCGTCGCCGGCGCATCGCTCATCGCCCTCGTCGGCGCCGTCCTCGCCGCCACCCCCGCGATCACGGCCGCTGCAGCACCCGCAGCCGTCGACGCCAGCCCCGCCGCCATGCTCGCGCCGTACTACACGGACCTCGACCTGACCGGCGACGACCAGGTGACGAAGGCCGACCTCGCCGTGCTCACCGACCACCTCGGTGCGACGACCGCCAGCACCGACTGGGCGACGGTCAGCGCCGCGGACACCGACGCCGACGGCACCATCACCGTCGCGGACCTGGCCGGGTTGTCCCAGCGGATGATCTACGACGACGGCCCGTTCCAGGTCGTCGAGGCGTCGACCATCGACATGCAGGCCGCGATGAACGCCGGGGTCACCACGTCGGTCGCGATCACGCAGGACTACCTCGACCGCATCGCCGCGTACGACCGCACGACGGTCGACACCGCGTCGACCGGGCGCGCGCTCAACTCGATCGTCACCACCAACGCCGACGCCCTGGCCGCCGCGAAGACCGCGGACGCGGAGCGCGCCGAGCACGGGATGACGAGCATGCTGCTCGGCGTGCCGATCGCGGTGAAGGACAACTACGACACGAAGGACATGCCGACCACCGGTGGCTGCGGCTGCTGGGACGACAACCAGACCGACACCGACGCTGCGATGGTCACCGGCCTGCGCGACGCCGGCGCAGTGATCCTGGCGAAGGCCAGCCTCGACGAGTTCGCCTTCGGCTTCGTCTCCGAGTTCTCGTCGAACCAGCCCGCCGGCTCGTCGCTCCTGGTCGCCAGTGCGTACAACACGGCGCAGACGGCCGGTGGCTCGAGCGGCGGCACCGGTGCGGCGATCTCCGCGAACCTCGCGGGGATCGGCTTCGGCACCGACACCGGCGGCTCGATCCGCGTGCCGTCGACGTACAACCAGCTCGTCGGCATCCGGCCCACGGTCGGACTGACCAGCCGTGACGGGATCATCCCGCTCGCCCTGTCGCAGGACACCGGCGGCCCGATCACGCGCTCGGTCACCGACGCGGCGGTCGCGCTCGACGCCGTCACCGGCGTGGACGCGGCGGACCCGGCGACGAGTGCGCAGGCCGGCAAGGTGCCGACGTCGTACACGTCGTCGCTCGACGCCGACTCACTGCAGGGCGCCCGCATCGGCTACGTGACGAGCATGGTCGGCACGAACGCCACGACGAAGCGCCTGTTCGACGCCTCCGTCGCGAAGCTCGAGGCCGCCGGTGCCACCGTCGTCCCGATCACCGCGACGACGGCCTTCAACCGGGTCCTGTCCGAGGGCAGCGGCAGCACGAACGAGTTCAAGCACGACCTGGACGAGTACGTCGCGAAGCACCTCGACCCCGACGTCACCGCGCGTTCCCTGCAGGGCATCCTGGCCTCGGGTGAGTACGTGCCGAGCCGCAAGAGCACCTACCAGTCGCGCGACCTGATCACCGACACGCAGTACCAGGCGTGGGCCGGACCGACGGGGTCGCACACGACGCAGCTCGCCACCGGCAAGCAGCTCGTGACGCAGATGCTCGATGACCAGGACCTCGACGCGCTCGTCTACCCGTCGGGCACGCCGTACGGCACGCAGTCGACGAACATGCGCCTCAGCCCGAACACCGGCATGCCGGCGATCACCGTCCCGATGGGCCAGGCGACCGCTGCCGACAACACCATCACCGGTGCCGGCGTGAACCTGGAGTTCCTCGGCCGCTCCTTCGACGAGAGCACGGTCATCGGCCTCGGCTACGCCTTCGAGCAGGAGACGCACGCGCGCACCACGCCCGCGCTGTACCCGGCGCTCGGCTGAGCTGAGCGGGTCGCGTGACGTGACCACAGGACGGACGGGAGGCCCGTGGCGACACCGCCACGGGCCTCCCGTCCGTCTGCTCCGTCAGTTCAGGGTCGGGGTGTCCTCCGGCACGACGCCGTCCGCGTACAGGTCGGTTGCCAGGTCGCGGAGCGCGCGCAGCGCGACCCGCTGCGTGAGCGGGCCGTAGGAGATGCGGGCGACGCCGAGCGCCTCGTACTCGGCAGCGGGCAGGGCGCCGGGCAGGCCGATGACCGAGAGCTTGCCGCGGCCCAGACCGGCGACGAGCCGCTCGACCACCGAACGTTCGATCGCGCCGGGCACGAAGACCAGGGCGGCGCCGTTGTCCAGGAACGCCTTGCCGCGGGCGATCGCGTCCTCGATGCTCTCGTCGACCGGGCGCTCGCCGCCCCGCACGATCGCGTCGGTGCGGGCGTTCAGCTGGAAGTCGACGCCCTCGGCCTGCGCCGCTGCGGTGATCGCGGCGACGCGGGCGACCGCTTCGTCGAAGGGACGCAGCCGGTCCTCGACGTTGGCGCCCACGATGCCCGAGCCGATGGCGCGGCGGATCGTCTCGGCGGGGTCCTCGTAGCCGTCGTCCAGGTCGGCGGTGACCGGCAGGTCCGTGGCGGCGGCGACGATCGCCGCCCCGGACAGGGCGAGGTCGAGGGGCATGCCGCCGTCCTCGTACCCGTACGACGCGGCGATCGAGTGCCCGGCGGTGGCGATCGCCTTCGTGCCGGGCAGGTCGCTGACGACCTTGGCGGTGATCGCGTCCCACACGTTCACGACGCGCAGGATCTCGGGGGCTTCGTGCAGCTGCTTCAGGGTGACGGCCTTGTCGGCGGTGCTCGTGCTCATGTTGCCGACAGTAGGCCGACGGGGCGGCCCCCGGCCGCGAGCCCACCCGAAGACGACGTGGGATGACGTCGGGAGTCGCGCCGGGCCTCCAGGCAGGGGCATGCTGGGACGCATGGCGAGCGACGAGCAGGACCCGGTCGGCACGCTCCGCGGGGTCCGGACGAGCATCAAGTGGACGCGGTACGCGCCCGACGTGCTGCCCCTGTTCGTCGCCGAGATGGACCACGACGTCGCGCCGGCGATCCGGCAAGCCCTGATCGAACGGGTCTCGCAGTCCGACCTGGGCTACCTGGACGGCCCCGGGCCGCTCGCTCCCGCGTTCGCGCAGTTCGCGCTGGACCGCTGGGGCTGGGAGATCGACCCGTCGCGCATCCACCTGGCCACCGACGTCAGCGTCGGGATCGTCGAGTCGCTCCGGCTCGCGCTGCCCGACGGCGGCCGCGTCGCGATCACACCGCCGGTGTACCCGCCGTTCTTCGAGCTCGTCGAAGAGGCCCGATGTCAGGTCGAGGAGGTCCCGCTGCTCGAGCAGTGGGGGCAGTACCGGCTCGACCTGGAGGGCCTCGAGCGGGCGTTCGCCGGCGGGGTCGGCGTCTTCCTGCTCTGCAACCCGCACAACCCCGTCGGGCTCGTGCACGACCGGGCCGACCTCGTCGCGATCGCCGAACTCGCTGCGAAGTACGACGTCCTCGTCATCAGCGACGAGATCCACGCGCCCCTGACCCACCCCGGCGTGCAGTTCACCCCGTTCGCCGCCGTCGCCGAGCCGCTCGGTGCCCGGAGCGTGTGCGTGACCTCGGCGAGCAAGGGCTGGAACCTCGCCGGTGTGAAGTGTTCGGTCATCGTCGCTGGCGATCCCCGGACCGCCGCGCTCCTCGACACCCTGTGGGAGGAGGTCGCCTGCCGCACGAGCATCCTCGGGCTGCACGCGAACCTCGCGGCGTTCACCCTGGCGACGGACTGGCTCGACGACGTCGTGGCGCGCATCGTGGCGAACGACCGACTGCTCGCCAAGCTGCTCGCCGAGCACCTGCCCGGGGTCGTCTACACGCGGCCGCGCGCCGGGTACCTGGCGTGGCTCGACTTCCGGGGCATCGGCCTCGGCGACGACCCGGCGGTGCCGCTGCGCGAGAACGCGTACGTCGCGCTCAACTCCGGGCTGGGGTTCGGGTCCGAGGGGCGCGGGTTCGTCCGGCTCAACCTGGCGTGCTCACCGGAGACCCTGCGCGAGGCCGTGTTCCGGATCGCCTCGGCGTACCCGTCGAGCGCGCAGGAGGGGCTGGTCTGGCACGTCGCTTGACCTGTGGAACGGCGTCGTTTGCCGGCTACGCAGCACCGAGTGAGCACAAGACGTCGGGTCGGCTGCACGCACTCGATGTCTTCTGCACACTCGAGCCCGCTGCGGTCAGGCCACGTACTGGTTGCGGCCGACGACGCGGATGCGCAGGTCGTCGTCACGGTCCATCGCGAGGAGCTCGCGGGCCACGAACCCGACGGACGGCCACCGGGACACCTCGGTCACCATGAAGCCGTCGATGAAGACCTGCCACGCGCCGGCCTCGCGGACCGCCTGCACCTCGTACGTCGCCATGCCGCGAGCGTACCGGGACCGGCCCGCCGTCAGTGCAGGTCGAACGGCGGTGCAGGTCGAACGTCAGTGCAGGTCGAGGGTCATGTGCACGTCGGCTCGCACGTACGGACTCGGGGCGACCTCGTCCTCGCGCAGGTGCCGGAACCCGAACGCCTCGTACAGGTGCACGGCGCTGGCCAGTTGTGCGTTGCTCTCCAGGTCGATGCGGTGCGCACCGAGCTCGCGTGCCCGGTCGAGCGCCGCGGTGATGAGCTTCCGCCCGGTGCCGTGCCCCTGGTGGTCGGGGGAGACCGCCATCTTCACGAGCTCGAAAACGCCGGGGGTGGTGGGCGCGACCCCGATGCACCCGACGACCTGGTCGTCGAGCCGGGCGACCAGGACGGCGCCGCCCCGCTCCACGACCCGGCCGACGGGATCGGAGAGGAACACGCGGTCCTCGTCCTCGAGGGTGAAGTACCGGGTGATCCACGCCTCGTTGAGCGTGCGGAACGCCTCGGCGTCCGCGGGGGTGGCGAGGTCGGCGATGGTGACGGTGGAGGTCGCTTCGGGCATGCATCCATCCTTGATCGACGATGCAGTCACGTCCAATACTCGTTCGCGCTGATCGATAGCCTATGTGCATGGATCGAGAACCGGACGTCGACCTCCGGCAGCTGCGGGCGTTCCTGGCCGTCGCCGACGAGTTGCACTTCGGCCGTGCTGCCGAGCAGCTGCGGATCGCTCAGCCCGCGCTGTCCCAGCAGATCCGGCGGACCGAACGCGCGCTCGGGGTCGACCTGTTCGTCCGGACCAGCCGCAGTGTGGCCCTGACCGCCGCCGGCCGGGTGCTGCAGGGGCGCGCGCGATCGCTGCTCGGGCAGGTGCGACGGGACCTCGACGAGACGGTGCGGGTCGGTCGGGGCGAGGTCGGTCGGCTCGACGTCGGGTTCGTCGTCTCCGCGCTGCCCCTCGGTCCGATCGAACGCGTGCAGGCGTTCCGGGAGCGCTACCCGCTGGTCCGGGTGGAACTGACCGAGGGGTACTCGTCGACCCTGCTCGCCCGGATCGTCCGCGGCGAGCTCGACCTCGCCGTCGTCCGCGATGCCGACCCGGACCCCGCCGTGCGGCTGTTGCCGTTCCGGTCCGAGGCCTTCGTCGCCGCTGTCCCGCGCGGCCACCGGTTGGCGGATCGGGAACGCATCCGCGGCACCGAGCTGGTCGACGAGCCGTTCGTGTTCTTCCCGGCGGTCGCGGGGGCCCTGGCGACCGAGCGCAACCTCGCGCCGGTCACCGCCGGTGGCCGCCGCCCGGTCATCGTGCAGGAGGCCACGACCTGGGCGACCGTGCTGCACCTGGTCGGGGTGGGCCTCGGTGTCACGGTGGTGCCGGAGAGTGCCGCGCTCGCCGCACCCGACACGGTGGCGCTCCTGCCGCTCGAGGGCAGCGACCACCGCAGCGAGCTCGCCTGGGCGATGCGCGCCGACGACGACCGCGAGATCCTGCGCAACTTCGTCGCCGCGGACTGACCGAGCGGACCGGCTGCGCGAGCGGACGCCGTTCGGGCGTCCTCGCTCAGCCGAGCGACAGCACGGCGCCCGGTGGTCACCGAGTTCGTCGATGCGCCACGGCCGAGCCCCGCGCAGTGTCAAGCCGAGCTGGACGAGCACGAACCCGACGTGCGGCTCGACGTCGGGGTCCCACGGCCCCTCGACGCCCAGACCGAACGCGCCGAGTTCGTCGTCGGCCTCGTCCCGCAGCGTCAGCCGCCACCGTCCGTCGCCGAGTTCCTCGACCACGGCCCAGCGGGCGGTGCCGAACCGGCTCACGCCGTCTTGGTGATGTCCGCGGTGAAGTTCTGCACGCGCTGCAGCAGGGAGGCACCACGCATCGCGATGGTCGCGGGCGGGTTCAGGTGCGGGGGCGCGGTGCGGATCAGCATCGGGCACCCGAGGTCTTCGCAGATGTACGTGCCGATCGTGTTGCCGTTGCGCCCGGACTCACCGGCACGCGCGGCGGAGAACAGCCGGACCTGGGTCGCGGGCTGCGGCGAGTGGCAGAACGAGCACATCGCGGCGATGCCGGGGCGCAGCGAGCCACCGGCGGACCGGACGACGATGCCCACGGGGCGCTCGTCGATCCAGGACACGATGTACCCGCGGCGGGCGGCCTGCGGGTCGCGCCAGCCCAGGAACTCGCGTTCGTCCCAGAGTGTCTCGTGCAGGCCCGGGATGGGCAGCTGTGCGAGTTCGTCGGGGGTGGCGTTCACGAACGACGATCGGATGTCGGCTTCGGTCAGTGGCTTCACGGTCCGATCACCATATGCCTCGCCCCCGACACATGGTGCGTCACGACAGCCGTGTGGGCGATGGCGCAGTCTCGGATCGCCCCGTTCAGGACAGCCTGGAGGCGCGGATCGCGCCGAGCGCGCTGCTCCCGTCCGCCACCAGCACCGCCCGGCGCAGGGCGTCGCGTCCGACGCGACGGGCCGCCGCGTCGTCCGCGGCGAACTCCACGAGCACGCGCGTCGACCGCGCCATGGCGCGCGCACCGGGCACCCACGGCACCGCACGTTCGATCGATTCGGCGACCGCGACCGCAGCCGCGTGGTGCTGGGTCAGGTGGGCGCGTTCGTGGGCGACCACGGCCTCCAGCTCGTCGGTGCGCAACCGGTCTGCCAAGCCGGTGCTGACGAGGACGCCACCGCTCCGACCCGGCACGGCGCACGCCAGTGCGTGGTCGGCCTCGACGACGGCGACGGGGGTGCCGTCGATCTCGCGGTGCGGGGCGACGCCGGAACGCATCGCCTGCCGGACGGCCTCGTGTTCCGGGCCGGGGCGCACCCGGACCGCGACGACGAACGCGACGACCGCGAGGAGCGCGACGCCGACGTTGAAGCCGTGCGTGGGGGAGCCGTCCCCGCCGAACAGCTCGGTGACCGGACGGTCGGCGAGCACCACGAGGGTGATGCCGGCCACGAAGCCGACGACGCCGAGCAGGACCGCGACCGACCAGCAGACCAGCGCGGTGCGGGGCAGGTCGATCGTCCAGGCGGAACGGGTCAGGACCCGGGGCGCGAACACCACCACCGCGAGTGCGAGGACGATGAGCGCGATGCCGGCGACGACCACGGTGCGCAGCCGGTCAGGAGCGGGCGCGGGCGTCGAGGGCGCGGCGCAGGGCCTCGAGGTCGTCCGAGGCGAGCGAGCCGGTGAACTGCAGCAGCGCGGCCTCGCGGTCGGACGACGCGGCCAGTGCGCTCGACATCAGCGACGCGGTCTGCTCGTCACGACTGTGCACGGCGCGGAACGTCAGGGGAGCGTCGTCGTGCTGCTCCCGTTCCACCTGGCCCTTGCGGCCGAGGCGGTCGAGCACGGTGAGGACGGTCGTCAGCGCGGGGCGGGGCTCCGGGAACGCGTCGAGCACCTGGCGTGCGGTGAGCCCGGCGTCGGCGGAGCGGAGGGCGTCGAGCACCGCCTGCTCCAGCTGCCCGCGGGGGCGCGATCGTTGTCCGGCCATCCCCGCATTCTACGAGATGTCGAAGGCTCGCTCGCGACACACGCTCGAAACGCGGCCTCGGTATGCTCGTCGCGGACAACTGAACACACCGGCCGTTCATCCGTCGCGGGAGACGCCGTGCACGTACCTCCGGGTACGTCGTGCCCTCGGGCGCACGCACGGCACCGAAGGAGCAATCCCCCCGTCAATCTCTCAGGTCCCACACCGCAGCGGACAGGCCACTCTGAAAAGCAGACGCTCGGTCGTCTCGCCCACGGTGAAAGCCGCCGGACCTCACGGGCCGCGGTGAAACTCTCAGGCCCATGACAGAGGGGGAGTTCCACCCGGCGATCGTCGCCGGGCCCTGCCGATGCCAGGAGAACTCCGCCATGAGTCCGTCCCCACTGCCCACGCCGGGTCAGCGTTCGTCGCCGCTCGAAGCCGTGCACGAGGCCGCCGGTGCGACCTTCACCGACTTCGCCGGGTACCGCATGCCCGTGCGCTACTCGTCGGACCTCGCCGAGCACCACGCCGTGCGCCAGGCCGCCGGGGTCTTCGACCTGTCGCACATGGCCGAGATCGGGGTGACCGGCAGCGATGCCGTCGCCTTCCTCGACCACGCGCTCGCCGGCTCGTTCGGCACGATGCCCATCGGCCGCGCCAAGTACTCGCTGCTGCTCGCCGAGGACGGCGGGATCCTCGACGACCTCGTCGTGTACCGGACCGACGACGACGTCTTCCTCGTCGTCGCGAACGCGTCCAACCGCGACGTGGCCGTCACCGCGCTCACCGCCCGGGCCGACGGCTTCGACGTCGAGGTCTCCGACGACTCCGACACGACGGCCCTCGTCGCGATCCAGGGCCCCGCGGCTGCCGGCACGCTCGACGCGCTCGTCGTCGCCGACCGCCTGCAGCCCGAGACCCCGCTCGACGAGCTCGGCTACTACCGGGTGCTGCACGCGCTGTTCGACGGCGCCGACGTGCTCGTCGCGCGGACCGGGTACACCGGCGAGGACGGCTTCGAGGTCTACACCGACCCGGACACCGCCCCGGTGCTCTGGGACGCGCTGCTCGAGGCCGGTGCCGACCGCGGGGTCGTCCCCGCCGGGCTCGCCGCACGCGACACCCTGCGGCTCGAGGCGGGCATGCCCCTGTACGGGCACGAGCTCGGCACCGACGTCCGTCCGGCCCAGGCCGGCCTGGGCCGCGTCGTCGCGAAGGACGGCGAGTTCGTCGGTGCTGCCGGCGTCACCCCGTCGGCGGACGCCCGCGTGCTCGTCGGTCTGGTGACCGAGGGCCGCCGTGCTCCTCGAGCCGGCTACGACGTCGTGCTCGACGGCACGGTCGTCGGCACCGTGACCTCGGGCGCGCTCTCGCCGACGCTCGGACACCCCGTCGCGATGGCCTTCGTCGACCCGGCCGCGCTCGCCGCCGTGTCGGACGGGGCACAGGTCCTCCACATCGACGTCCGCGGGACTGCCGTCCCCAGCACGGTCTCCGCGTTCCCCTTCTACCGCCGCGCCTCGAAAGGCTGACCCCATGACCGACCAGACCGCACTCCAGTACACGGCCGACCACGAGTGGCTGCTCGTCGAGGGCGACACCGTCACCGTCGGCATCACCGACCACGCCGCCGAGCAGCTCGGTGACGTCGTCTACGTCGAGCTCCCCGCCGTCGGCACCGCGACCACCGCCGGCGACCAGATCGGCGAGATCGAGTCGACCAAGAGCGTCGGCGAGCTCTTCGCCCCGATCGAGGGCGAGGTCGTCGAGGTCAACGATGCCGTCGTCGACACCCCCGACACCGTCAACCAGGACCCCTTCGGCGCCGGCTGGCTCGTGAAGATCAAGGTCGACGGCACCTCGTTCCCCGAGGACCTGATGGACCACGACGCGTACCGGGCCTCCATCGCATGACCGCGTTCGAGAACCTCCAGACGTCCTTCGCCGACCGCCACATCGGCACCACCCCGGCCGACCAGCAGGCCATGCTCGACGTCGTCGGGCAGCCGTCGCTCGACGCCCTGGTCCGTGCGGCGATCCCGGAGTCCATCCACGTCGGCCCAGTCGCCGACTCGGTGATCCCGGCCGCTGTCGGCGAGACCGAGGCGCTCGCCGAACTCCGCGCGAAGGCCGGCCGCAACACCGTGCGCCGCGCGATGATCGGCCTCGGCTACCACGGCACCCACACGCCCGCGGTGATCCAGCGGAACGTGCTCGAGAACCCGAGCTGGTACACGGCGTACACGCCCTACCAGCCGGAGATCTCGCAGGGCCGCCTCGAAGCACTCATCAACTTCCAGACGATGGTGTCCGACCTGACCGGCATGGCCACCGCCGGCGCCTCGATGCTCGACGAGGGCACCGCCGTGGTCGAGGGCATGCTCCTCGCCCGCCGCGCGTCCAAGGTCAAGGGCGACGCGTTCCTCGTCGACGCCGACCTGCTGCCGCAGACCCGTGCACTGCTCGACCACCGTGCCGACGCCGTGGGCATCACGCTGCGCGCGTTCGACGCTGCCGACGGCCCGAGCGACGACCAGCTCGACGGCGCGTTCGGCGTCATCCTGCAGTACCCGGGCGCCTCGGGCCGCATCGTCGACCCGTCGTCTGTCATCGAGCGGGTCCACGCCGGTGGCGGCATCGCCGTCGTCGCAGCCGACCTGCTCGCGATGACCCTGCTCGCCAGCCCGGGCGACCTCGGTGCCGACGTGGCCGTCGGGACGAGCCAGCGCTTCGGCGTCCCGCTCGGCTTCGGTGGCCCGCACGCCGGCTACCTCGCGGTGCGCGCCGGCCTCGAGCGTCAGCTCCCCGGTCGCCTGGTCGGGGTGTCCTTCGACGCCGACGGGCAGATGGCCTACCGCCTCAGCCTGCAGACCCGCGAACAGCACATCCGCCGCGAGAAGGCGACGAGCAACATCTGCACCGCGCAGGTCCTGCTCGCCGTGATGGCCTCGATGTACGCGGTCTACCACGGGCCCGAGGGCCTGCGGTTCATCGCCGGCCGGGTCGCGCGGACCACCGGTGCACTCGCCGCCGTGGCGCGTGACGCCGGGGTCGAGGTCGTGCACGACGCCTTCTTCGACACGCTCACCCTGCGGGCCGTCGGTCGCGCCGAGGCGATCGTCGCGGCAGCGCAGGACGCCGGCTACCTGCTGCACGTCGTGGACGCCGACACGTTCCAGCTGTCCGTCGACGAGACGACCACGCCCGACGACGTCGTGGCGCTGGCGAACGTGCTCGGGGCGGTGGACGTGACCGTCCCCGCGACCGAGACCGCCGTGCGCGACGCGGCCACGGGCCTCCCGGCCGCCCTGCAGCGCGAGAGTGACTACCTGACGCACCCCGTGTTCAGCGCACACCGCAGTGAGACCCGCATGATGCGGTACCTCAAGCACCTGTCCGACAAGGACTACGCGCTCGACCGCGGCATGATCCCGCTCGGCAGCTGCACGATGAAGCTCAACGCGGCGACCGAGATGGCCGCCGTGACCTGGCCGGAGTTCGCGAACATCCACCCGTTCGCACCGCGCGAGGACGTCGAGGGGTACCTCGACATGATCGGCGACCTCGAGTCGTGGCTCGCCGAGGTCACCGGCTACGACACGGTGTCCCTGCAGCCGAACGCCGGCAGCCAGGGCGAGCTCGCCGGCCTGCTGGCCATCCGTGGGTACCACCAGGCTCGTGGCGACGAGGACCGGACGGTCTGCCTCATCCCGTCGAGCGCGCACGGCACGAACGCGGCGTCCGCGGTGCTCGCCGGCATGAAGGTCGTCGTCGTGGCCTGCGACGAGAACGGCAACGTCGACCTCGAGGACCTCCGGGCCCGTGTCGCCGCCCACGCCGACACCCTCGCGGCGCTGATGATCACGTACCCGTCCACCCACGGTGTCTACGAGCACGACATCCGTGAGATCTGCGACGCCGTGCACGACGCAGGCGGCCAGGTCTACGTCGACGGCGCGAACCTCAACGCGTTGCTCGGCCACGCCCGCTTCGGTGACTTCGGGGGCGACGTGTCGCACCTCAACCTGCACAAGACCTTCTGCATCCCGCACGGCGGTGGCGGCCCCGGCGTGGGACCCGTCGCCGCGAAGGCACACCTGGCACCGTTCCTGCCCGGCCACCCGTTCGCGCAGCAGGCCGACCGGCGCTCCGGCGCGACCGCCGCCGAGGCGGACGACCGCCTGGCCCACGCCGGCGGCCCGGTCAGTGCGGCGCCGTACGGCAGCCCGAGCATCCTGCCGATCACGTGGACGTACGTCCGGATGATGGGGCTCGAGGGCCTCACCCGTGCGACCGAGGCCGCGGTCCTCGGGGCGAACTACATCGCGGCTCGTCTGCGTGATGCGTTCCCCGTGCTGTACACGGGCGACGACGGACTGGTCGCGCACGAGTGCATCCTCGACCTCCGCCCGCTGCGCGACACCACCGGCATCACGGTCGACGACGTCGCGAAGCGCCTGGTCGACTACGGGTTCCACGCGCCGACGATGTCGTTCCCGGTGGCGGGCACGCTCATGGTCGAACCGACCGAGAGCGAGGACCTCGCCGAGCTCGACCGCTTCGTCGACGCCATGCTCGCGATCCGGGCCGAAGCTGCAGCGGTCGAGCGCGGGGAGTGGCCGGCGGACGACAACCCGCTCGTGCACGCGCCGCACACCGCCTCGTCGGTGATCTCGGGGGAGTGGGCGCACGCCTACACCCGCGAGCAGGCCGTCTACCCGTTGCCGGGCATCAGCGGCCGGAAGTACTGGCCGCCGGTGCGTCGCATCGACCAGGCGTACGGGGACCGCAACCTGGTGTGTGCCTGCCCGCCGATCGAGGCGTTCGCCTGATCCCGACCGGCGCCGGCACCCTCGTCGTCGCCCTGCGCTCCGTCGCTGAGCGCCTCGTGCCCCGTCCGGTCCTCCGGGCGGGGCACGGTCGCGTCCGGCGGGCGGCACGGTCCCGTCCCGGGCGGTCACGACACCCCGCTCAGTTCCGCCGAGCGGTCACGAACCGTCGTCCGGACCCGCGCCAACCGACAGTTCGTGACCACTCGGCGTGCCACCCACGGCAGGTCCTGACCGCTCGACGCAGCCCCCGAGCCGTACCCCTGAGCGATGCTCGGCCGTCCCCCGACTTGCACAGAAGTGTGACGGAGTGCAATGGATTTCATGCGGATGCAACAAAAACGCACCCTTCACCGGCACGCGCGCGAATGTTGCATCTTGTCGCAAGGATCGTGCAAGTTGGTTACCGGCGTGTAACCGTTCGCCCCTGGGTTTGGACGCCGCTGTTCACCTTGCCTACGCTGCAAAGGTCAAACGCGCCCGGGCGACACCGCTGTGCCCTGCGCGTCCCATGCACCAGGAGGAACCTTGATCAAGAAGCGCGCCGGGCTCTCAGCCCTCGCCGTGCTCGGGGCCACAGCACTCGCCCTGACCGCCTGCTCCAGCAACAGCTCCGACGGGGGTGGCTCGGGCTCGGCGAACGCGTCCGGGATCGTCACCACGAACGGGAGTGAGCCGCAGAAGCCCCTCATCCCGTCGAACACCACCGAGACCGGTGGCGGCAAGGTCATCGACTCGCTGTTCGAGGGCCTCGTCTCGTACGACGCCGACGGCAAGCCCGTCAACGAGGTCGCGAAGAGCATCGACACCGATGACTCGAAGACCTTCGACATCAAACTGAACACGGGTTACACCTTCACGAACGGCGAGAAGGTCACCGCCGAGTCCTTCACGAAGGCGTGGAACTGGGCGGCCCAGTTCTCGAACAAGCAGAGCGCCTCGTACTTCTTCGAGAACATCGAGGGGTACAACGCCGAGAAGGACTCCGAGCTCACCGGCCTCAAGGTCGTGAACGACGACGAGTTCACCGTGAAGCTGAAGTCGGCACAGTCCGACTTCCCGCTCTCGCTCGGCTACTCGGCCTTCGTGCCGCTGCCGTCGGCGTTCTACGACGACACCAAGGCGTTCGGTGAGAACCCGATCGGCAACGGTCCGTACAAGCTCGATGGCAAGAAGGCCTGGACCCACAACCAGTCCATCAAGCTCGTCGCCAACAAGGACTACGAGGGCAAGCGCAAGCCGAAGAACGGTGGTCTGACGATCACGTTCTACACCTCGCAGGACACCGCCTACGCGGATGCTCAGGGCGGCAACCTCGATGTCCTCGACGCCGTGCCGGACGCCAACTTCCAGACGTACAAGTCCGACTTCCCGGACTCGAACGTCAACCAGCCCGCCGCGATCTTCCAGGGCATCTACCTGCCCTACTACCTGGACCACTGGAAGGGTGAAGAGGGCAAGCTCCGTCGCGAGGCCGTCTCGATGGCGATCAACCGCAAGGAGATCACCGACAAGATCTTCGACGGCACCCGCACCCCGGCCAAGGACTTCACCTCGCCGGTGATCGCCGGTTGGAACGACGACCTCGAGGGCTCTGACGTCCTGGAGTACGACAAGTCCGAGGCCAAGAAGCTCTGGGCCGAGGCCGACAAGATCTCGAAGTACGACGACACCCTCACCATCACGTACAACGCCGATGGTGGCCACCAGGCATGGGTGACCGCGGTCACGAACTCGATTTCGAGCACGCTCGGCATCAAGGCCGAAGGCAACGCGATCCCGACGTTCCAGGAGGCCCTCGACCTCCAGACGAACGACAAGCTCACGGGCGGCAGCCGCACCGGTTGGCAGGCCGACTACCCCTCGTTGTACAACTTCCTCGGCCCGACCATGGGCAAGGGCTCGTCGAGCAACTACGCGCGCTACGACTCGGCCGAGTACAACGAGCTGCTCGCGAAGGGCCGTTCGGCAGCCACTGTCGAAGAGGGCAACAAGATCTTCGACCAGGCTCAGGAACTCCTGTTCGAGGACCTGCCCGAGATCCCGCTCTGGTACTCCAACGTGACCGGTGTCTGGAACGCGGACAAGGTGTCGAACGTCAAGTTCGGCTGGAACTCGGTGCCGCTGTACTACGACGTCGAGGTCAAGAACTGACCCTGGTCTCGTAGAGACCACCACGCGAGCAGGTATCCTGCCTCGCGACCACCGGACGGGGGTTCGGGGGCCACATGGCCCCCGAACCCCCGTACCGCGGCGGTAAGACCTTCCCCCACACCGCGGGCGCCCTCCCGCACCGGACTTCCGTGCCGACCCTCGGACCGTCCACCCCTCACCACAATGAACCTGATCGACATCGCTCCGGACCGGGCAGTGATCTGATGCTCTGGTACCTCGGCAAGCGCCTCCTGCAACTCATCCCCGTGTTCTTCGGGGCCACGTTCCTCATCTACTTCATGGTCTTCTCGCTGCCCGGCGACCCGATCGCCGCGCTGTTCGGCGACCGTCAGCCGACACCGCAGGTGATCGAGCAGCTGCGACAGCAGTACAACCTCGACAAGCCGTTCATCGTGCAGTACCTGCTCTGGATCGGCGGCGTGTTCCGCGGCGACCTCGGCGTGACGTACTCGGGTCTGCCGGTCAGCTCGCAGCTCGCCTCGGCGTTCCCGATCACCGCCCGTCTGGCGATCCTGGCGCTGCTCTTCGAATCGGTCGCTGGCATCGTCGTCGGTGTCATCGCTGGTCTGCGCAAGGGCAAGCTGTTCGACGCCACCGCACTCGTCGTGTCGCTGCTGCTCATCTCGGTCCCGACCTTCGTCGTCGGGTTCCTGCTGCAGTACGTCTTCGGCATCAACCTCGGACTGTTCCGGGTGACGGTGTCCGGCGAAGCGCCGTGGGACGAACTCGTGTTGCCCGCGATCGTGCTCGCCTCGGTGTCGTTTGCGTACATCGTGCGTCTGACGCGCGCGAGCGTCGCCGAGAACATGAGTGCTGACTTCGTCCGCACCGCGACGGCCAAGGGCCTGCCCCGTCGTCGTGTCGTCGGCGTGCACATCTTCCGCAACTCGCTCATCCCCGTGGTGACGTACCTGGGTGTCGACATCGGCAACCTGATGGTCGGCGCCGTGGTGACCGAGGGCATCTTCAACATCCACGGTGTGGGTGGCACGGTGTTCCAGGCCGTCAAGCTCGGCGAAGGACCGACCGTCGTGTCGTTCGTCGCCGTGATGGTCATCATCTTCATGCTCGCCAACCTCCTGGTCGACCTGCTCTACGCCGTCCTGGACCCGAGGATCCGCTATGCCAAGTAACGCCGCATCCCGCTCGGCGACGCACTACGTCGCTCCGATCGAGGAGACCCCGCTCCAAGCGGTCGACCAGGTCGACGAGAACGAGAAGACCCGGTCCACCTGGACCGATGCCTGGGACTCCATGCGTGTCCGCCCGATGTTCTGGGTGTCCGCCGTGCTCATCCTGCTCATCATCGTCGTGGCGTTGTTCCCTGGCCTCTTCACGCACATCGACCCGAGGAAGGCGATCCTCGCCAAGAGCAACGAAGGCTCGGAAGCAGGCCACATCTTCGGGTACAACCGCCAGGGCTACGACGTGTACTCACGTGTCATCTGGGGTGCACGGAACTCGCTGATCGTCGGCATCGTCGCCACGGTGCTGGTCACGATCGTCGGTGTCATCATCGGCGCTCTCGCCGGCTTCTACGGCGGATGGCTCGACACGATCGTGTCCCGCATCGCGGACATCTTCTTCTCCATCCCCACCGTGCTCGGCGCAATCGTGATCATGTCAGTCATCCCGGCGCGGAACGCGATCACAGTGGCGTTGGTCCTCGCCGCGTTCGCCTGGCCGCAGATCGCTCGCATCATGCGTGGTGCCGTGCTCAGCGCGAAGCAGTCCGACTATGTGATGGCCTCGGCCGCGCTCGGCGTGAGCCGCTTCAAGACGCTGGTCCGTCACGTGATCCCGAACTCCGTGGCCCCGGTCATCGTCGTGTCGACGGTGTCGCTCGGCACGTTCATCGTGGCTGAGGCGACCCTGTCGTTCCTCGGCATCGGGCTCCCGGACTCAGCGCTCAGCTGGGGCCTCGACATCGGAACCGCACAGGTCTCGATCCGAACGGCACCGTCGACGATCTTCTGGCCGTCGGCAGCCCTGTCCATCACCGTGCTCGCGTTCCTGCTCCTCGGTGACGTGGTGCGCGACGCGCTCGACCCGAAGGCGAGGGCCCGCCGATGAGCGAGACACTGACCCAGACGAACAGCAGCCGCACCGGTGGTTCCGGCGCGCCGCTGCTCGAGATCACCGACCTGCAGGTCGGCTTCAAGACCCAGAGCGGCCTCGTGCAGGCCGTCCGCGGCGTCAACCTCACCCTCGAGCAGGGCGAGCGGCTGGCCATCGTCGGCGAGTCCGGTTCGGGCAAGTCGACGAGCGCCCAGGCGATCATCAAGCTGCTCCCCGGCACCGGTGAGGTCACCGGTGGCTCGATCAAGTTCAACGGGCGCGAGCTCGTCGGGCTGAGCGACAAGGAGATGTCGGAGATCCGCGGGAAGGAGATCGGCTACGTCCCCCAGGACCCGATGTCGAACCTCAACCCGCTGTGGTCGATCGGCTTCCAGGTCGAAGAAGCGATCCGTGCGAACGGCATGGCGACCGGCAAGAAGGCCGTCCGTGACCGTGCTGTCGAGGTCCTGCAGGAGGCCGGCCTCGGCGACGCCTCGACCCGCCTGAAGCAGTACCCGCACGAGTTCTCCGGCGGCATGCGCCAGCGCGTGCTCATCGGCATCGGTCTGTCGAGCCGCCCGCAGCTGCTCATCGCCGACGAGCCGACGAGTGCGCTCGACGTCACCGTCCAGCGCGTCATCCTCGACCACCTCGAGAGCCTGACCCGCGACTTCGGCACCTCGGTGCTGTTCATCACGCACGACCTCGGCCTCGCCGCCGAGCGTGCCGAGAAGCTCGTCGTGATGTACAAGGGCCAGGTCGTCGAGGCCGGTCCCTCGAAGGAGATCCTCGCCAACCCGCAGCACCCGTACACGCAGCGGCTCGTCGCGGCGGCCCCGTCGCTGGCCAGCCGTCGCATCCAGTCGAAGGTGCAGCACGCGCGCGTCGACATCGCCGACGCCGGCAACGACGACGCCGAGCTGATCGCCCGGGCCCAGGAACGCGAGCACCGTCCGGCCGAGGACCTCATCGTGGTGAAGAACCTCGAGAAGGTCTACAAGCTGCGCGGCAAGAGCCTCGCCACCCGTGAGCTCAAGGCCGTCGACGACGTGTCGTTCTCGATCCAGAAGGGCACCACCACGGCGCTCGTCGGCGAGTCCGGTTCGGGCAAGTCGACCGTCGCGAAGCTCGTCCTGCAGCTCGAGAGCATCACGAGCGGCACCGTGCAGTTCGACGGGATCGACATCGGCGCGCTGAAGGGCAAGGACCTCTTCGACTTCCGCCGCCGCGTGCAGCCGGTGTTCCAGGACCCGTACGGCTCCCTGGACCCGATGTACAACGTCGGGAACACGATCGCCGAGCCGCTCGCCACGCACAAGGTGGGCGACAAGGCCTCGCGTCGCGCCCGGGTGCTCGAGCTGCTCGACCAGGTCGCGCTGCCGAAGTCGATGGTGAACCGCTACCCGAACGAGCTGTCCGGCGGCCAGCGACAGCGCATCGCCGTCGCCCGCGCGCTGGCGCTCAAGCCGGAGGTCATCGTCCTCGACGAGGCCGTCTCCGCGCTCGACGTGCTCGTGCAGGGCCAGATCCTCGACCTGCTCACCGAGCTGCAGACCGAGCTCGGCCTGACGTACCTGTTCATCACGCACGACCTCGCGGTCGTCCGCCTCGTCGCGGACAACGTGTGCGTCATGCGCCGTGGGCAGATCGTCGAGAAGGCGACGACCGACGAGGTCTTCGCCGCCCCGAAGGAGCAGTACACGAAGGACCTCCTGGCCGCCATCCCCGGCGCCGGGTTCGAGTTCGGACGCTGATCCACCTGGACACGAACGAGGCCGGACGCCCCGTCGTCCTCCGCGCTGGTCGCGGGGGCGCGGTGGCGTCCGGCCTCGTCGCCGTCCTGGGCCTGTTCCTGCTCGGCGATGCGGCGTTCCGGGGGAGCTGGGACGTCGTCCTCCGCGCCGCCGGCCCGATCGCCGTGCTCGTCTGGGGGCTCTGGGTCCTGACCTACCGCCCGTGCATCGTCATCGACGAGCGCGCGGTCACCGTGGTCAACCCGCTCCGCCGCACCGTGGTGCCGTGGCAGGCCGTCGCCGACGTCCGGCTCCGCTGGCAGATCGTGATCGAGACCGTCGCCGGTCGGAAGGTCCAGTGCTGGGGCGGCCCGTCGCTGCCGCGGCCGAAACCGGCCCGGCGGGGTGAGCGGGCGGTCCTGCGACAGCCCGACGAGATGACCGTGCTGCTCGACCGCTGGTCCGAGCACCGCGAGCGCGCCGGTGCCGGCGACGCCGTGCGCGGCTGGGACGTGCCGGCCCTGACGGTCGGCGCAGCCGCGCTGGCGCTCCTCGCCGCTTCGCTGCTCAGCCTGTGGCTGGGAGCCTGACGCGGCTCGCGATCGCGACCACAGGACGGACGGGAGGCCCGGCGCACGACGTGCTCCGGGCCTCCCGTCCGTCTGCTGGTCACGTCCACGACGTGACCAGCGTCGTCAGACGGCCGCGCCGACCCGCTCGGTGAGCAGGTGCTCCTGGTCGGTCTGGATGCAGGCGACACCGCGGCCGTGCACGGGCTCGAGACCCGGGTCGATCGTGCGGCACTGCTCCTGCCGGCCCTCGTCGAGGAGCTGGTAGAGCGGGCAGCGCGTGCGGAACCGGCAGCCGTCGATGCGCTCCGTGGGGGAGGGCAGGTCGCCGTCGAGCAGGATGCGCCCGCGGGCGGCCTCGGCCATGGGGTCCGGCACCGGCACGGCCGACAGCAGGGCCCGGGTGTACGGGTGCTGCGGGTCCGAGAAGACCGCGTCGCCGTCGCCGTACTCGACGATGCGGCCGAGGTACATGACCGCGACGTCGTCGGCGATGTGCCGGACGACGGACAGGTCGTGCGCCACGAACAGGTAGGACAGCCCGAGGCGGTGCTTGAGGTCCTCGAGCAGGTTGATCACACCGGCCTGCACCGAGACGTCGAGCGCGGAGACCGGCTCGTCGAGCACCAGGATCTTCGGCTCGACGATGAGCGCACGGGCGATGCCGATGCGCTGCCGCTGGCCGCCGGAGAACTCGTGCGGGTACCGGTCGATGTAGCTCGGCTCGAGCCCGACCAGCTCGAGCACCTCGCGCACCCGCCGGCGGATCTCGTCCTTCGCGACGCCGTGCACGGTGAGGGGTTCACCGATCACCGAGCCGATGTCGAGGCGCGGGTCGATCGACGCCATCGGGTCCTGGAACACGACCTGGATGTCGCGGCGCAGTGCCAGACGGTCCTTCTTGGACAGCGAGGCGGTGTCGACGCCGTTCACCCGGATGGTGCCGTGCTGGGCACCGGCGAGCTCGAGGATCTCCATGATGGTGGTCGTCTTGCCGCAGCCGGACTCGCCGACCAGACCGAGCACCTGGCCGCGCTTGAGCGTCAGGGAGATGCCGTCCACCGCGTGCACCTCGCCGATCTGCCGGCGGAAGAGCGCGCCCTTGGTGAGCGGGAACGTCTTGACGACGTCCTGCAGCTCGAGCACGACCTCGTCGCCGTGGTCGACCGCTGCCTCGGGGACGTCCTCGGGGCGGGGGAAGATCTCCGAGCGCTCGAGGGTGCCCGCGGCGATCTCGTCGCGACGGATGCACGCGGCGGTGTGGTCGTCGAGCAGGGTGCCGTTGCCGATCGTCTGGACGGCACCGGTCAGGACCGGGTTGTCGGCGCTCTGCGGCACCGTCGGTGCGACGAGGGCGGGCTCGCCGTCGCGGCAGGCGTCGATGACGGCGGGGCAGCGGTCGGCGAACGGGCAGCCGGTCGGCTTCTGCGTGAGCAGGGGCGGGCGGCCGTCGAGCGGGACGAGCCGCTCGGTGCGGGCGGACGTCATGTTCGGCATCGAGCGGAGCAGCCCGATCGTGTACGGCATCACCGGCTCGCGGAACAGGGGGAGCACCGGCGCCGTCTCGACGATCCGGCCGGCGTACATCACGGCGACGCGGTCGGCGTTGCCGGCGACGACGCCGAGGTCGTGCGTGATGAGCACGACGGCCGCACCGGTCATGTCCTTGGCGGTCTGCAGCACGTCGAGGATCTGCGCCTGGATCGTCACGTCGAGCGCCGTGGTGGGCTCGTCCGCGATGATCAGCTTCGGGTCGTTCGCGATGGCGATGGCGATCATCGCGCGCTGGCGCATGCCGCCGGAGAACTCGTGCGGGAACGCGTCGAGTCGTCGCGCCGGGTTCGGGATGCCGACGATGCGCAGGAGTTCCTCGGCGCGGGTGCGTGCGGCGTGCTGGGTGAGGGAGCGGTCGTGCAGGCGCAGGCCCTCGATGATCTGCTGGCCGATCGTGTACACCGGCGTCAGGGCGGACAGCGGGTCCTGGAACACCATCGCGATGTCCCGACCGCGCAGCGCCGACATCTCACGGTCGTTCCGGCCGACGAGCTCCTGCCCGTCGAACCGGATGCTGCCCTGCACCTGGGCGGACGACGGCAGCAGGCCCATCACGGCCATCGAGGACACCGACTTGCCGGAACCCGACTCGCCCACGATGCCGAGGAACTCACCGGGGGCCACCGAGTAGTCGACACCCCGGACCGCGTAGACGGGCTTGGTCTTCGGGTTGAACGTGACCGACAGGTCGGACACGGTGAGCAGCGGCTCAGTCACGGTTGGCTCCGGAGGTGGGGTCGATGGCGTCGCGCAGGGCGTCGCCGAGCAGGCTGGTCGAGAGCACGGTCGCGACGAGGGTCGCGGCGGGCAGGACGAAGAGCCACGGGCGGGTGACGGCGGACTGGCTGCCGGCGGCGAGCAGGGTGCCGAGCGAGACGTCGGGGATCTGGATGCCGAAGCCGAAGAAGCTCAGCGAGCTCTCCGCCAGGATCGCGGCGCCGACGCCGAGCGTGGCGTCGATGATGAGCAGCGACGCCACGTTCGGCAGGATGTGCCGCCGGATGATCGTGAACGCCGGGACGCCCATGAACCGGGCGGCCTTGACGTAGTCGCGCTCGCGCAGGGACATCGTCTGCCCGCGGATCACCCGGGCCATCACCATCCAGCTGAACACCGCGAGGCCGACGATGAGGGCAACCCACGTCAGGTTCTTGAACACCGGGCTGAGCAGCACGAGCGCGTAGAACGACGGGATCACGAGCAGCAGGTCGATGACCCACACGAGCAGCCGGTCGGTCACGCCGCCGAAGTACCCGGCGATCGCGCCGACGATGCCGGCGATCAGGGTCGCTGCCGGACCGGCGATCAGGCCGATGAGCAGCGACTTCTGCAGGCCGACCAGGGTCTGCGCGTAGATGTCCTGGCCGATGTCGTTCGTGCCGAACCAGTGCGCGGCGCTCGGCGGCATGCCGAACGCCAGTCCGTCGGAGTCGACGGCGTTCCAGTGGTAGAGGTACGGGCCGAGGAACGCCCAGAGGATGATGAGGAGCAGGGCGCTGCCGCCGATGCGCGCGCGCCAGGTGCCGAACACCTTGCGCCAGAGCGGGGTGCGGCCGCCCTTCACCTCGATGACGTGCGCCGGCGTCCCGGCGTTGCCGTCGCCGGGGTCACCGGCGGTGGTCGTGGTCGTGGGGTCGAGAACAGACACGGGTCACACCCTCACTCGCGGGTCGAGCGCGGCGTACAGCAGGTCCGCGAGGGTCCCTGCGATGAGCACGAGGATCGCCGTGAAGAGGATCGTGCCCGACGCCGCGTTGATGTCGTTGTTGCTGATGCTCTGGACGAAGTACTCGCCCATGCCGTGCCAGCTGAAGACCAGCTCGGTGATGCTCGCGCCGGTCAGGATGAGTCCGAACGAGTACGCGAAGAAGGTCGACATCGGGATGAGGGCGACCCGCACACCGTGGCGCATGATCGCCGAGCCGCGGGTGCGGCCCTTCGACCGTGCGGTCCGGATGAAGTCGTTCGACAGCACGTCGAGCATCGCCGAGCGCTGGTAGCGCGAGTAGGTGGCGACGGCGCCGATGGTCAGCGAGATCGTCGGTAACAACAGGTGCACGAGCCGGTCGCCGAGCACCGGGAAGAACCCGGTCACCCCCGGCGTGTACTCGCCGGTGAACCGGATCACCTGCGTCCCCACGCCCTGGTTGAGCGTGGTCGCGAGGATCATCAGCACGACCGCGATGACGAAGGTCGGGGTGGCGAGCACCGCGAACGACAGGTACGTCGACACCTGGTCGGAGGTGCGGTACTGCCGGACCGCGTTCCAGACGCCGAGGAGCACCCCGAGGATCGCGCCGAGCAGTGTGCCGATCACGAGCAGCCGCAGGCTCGTCCCGGAGCGGGCGATGATGTCGGCCGTCACCTCGGTGCCGCGGGTGCTCATGCCGAGCGAGCCGTGCGTCACCAGCCCGACCCACCAGTCCCAGGTGCGGACGAGGAGCGGGGTGTCCGGATCGGCGCCGAGCTTGCGGAGCGACGCCTGGATGGTGCCCGGCGGCACGGCCGGGTTGCGCCCCAGGAACCGGGCGGCCGGGTTGAGCGTCGTGCTGGCGAGGATGTACCCGAGCGTGGTCGCCACGATCGTCAGGACGATGTAGTTGACGATCCGCTTTGCGATGAAGGCGAGCATGTGGTTCGTGACCTCTGGGTGCGGCCGTCCGACCGGACGGCGTTGTCGGTGGCGACAGGCTAGCCGTTCGAGCGACTGGGTGGGACAACGGAAGTGACGCTATGCAACATTCGTTACGAGCGTGTTTCGATTCATCGCACAGACCCTTGTGCCGCCTTCGGATGTGGCTAGGGTTCTCAACCAACAGGCGCGACGGCGGGGGCCGCCGCGGTCCAGCGCGATCTGCGCGAACCACAACGAAAGGGAATCCTCGCCATGCGAAAGAGGATCAAGGGCATCGCCGTCCTGGCCACCGCTGCGGCAGCTGCCGTCGTGCTGGCCGGCTGCTCCGGCGGCGGAGAAGCGGGCGGCGACAACTCCGCGGTCGCCGAGTCGTCGCTGAAGTCGACCGGCTGGACCGTCGCGGACCGCGCCGACGTCAAGGACGGCGGGTCGATCACCCTGCCGATCGACACGGCTCCGGCGAACTGGCAGCTGCTCAACCTGGACTCGGGGACCGTCGACGACACGACGATCTCGCAGACGTACCTGCCGGGCTTCATCCAGTTCAAGGAGAACGGCGAGTGGGAGGCGAACAAGGACTACGCGACGTCCGTCGAGCTGACCAAGGACTCGCCCCAGACCGTCGAGATCAAGATCAACCCGAAGGCCGTGTGGTCGGACGGCACCCCGATCAGCGCGAAGGACGTCATCGCGAACTGGAAGGCGCTGAACGGCACGAACAAGGCGTTCGCGCCCCTCGCCACCAACGTGTGGGAGGACGTGGACTCGGTCAAGCAGGGCTCCGACGAGCGTGACGTCATCATGACGTTCTCGAAGACCAACGCCGACTGGGCGAGCGTCCTGACCGCCATCTACCCGTACTGGGCCGTCGACACCCCGGACCACTTCAACAAGGCCTGGGCCAAGGCGCCGTACGCCGCCGACGGCAAGACCTACGTCTCCGGTGGTCCGTACATCCTGAAGTCCTTCGACACCAACGGTGGCGTGGTGACCTTCGAGAAGAACTCCAAGTGGTGGGGTGACCCGGGCAAGCTCGACACGATCGTCTTCAAGACGGTCTCGCGTGACGGCGTCGCCCAGGCGTACGGCAACAAGGAGCTCGACGCCTTCAACCTGAACGGCAGCGCCGACAACCTCAAGACGGCGAACTCGCGCTCCGACTCGAAGATCGAGCGCTCGCTCGGCACCACGCAGCGCCAGATCACGCTGAACGGCACCTCGGACGTCTTCAAGGACCAGGACGTGCGCCAGGCGTTCGCACAGGCCATCAACCGCAAGGTCGTGGCCCAGGCGATCCTGTCGCCGGTGAAGAGCCCGGGCGACGTGCTCAACAACCTCGTCTACCTGCCCGGACAGCAGGGCTACGAGGACGACGCGTCGAGCGTCTACGGCTACAGCACCGACAAGGCGAAGTCGAAGCTCGAGGACGCCGGCTGGAAGATCGGCTCGGACGGCTACGCGACCAAGGGCGGCAAGGAACTCGACGTCCGCTTCGTGATCCCGTCGGACAACCCGAACTCGGCGAACGTCGCGCAGCTCGTGCAGCAGCAGACCAAGCTCGCCGGCTTCAAGGTGACCATCGACACCGTGCCCACCGACGACTTCTTCACGAAGTACATCACCACGACGACCCGTGACTTCGACGCCACGTACTTCGCGTGGCAGGGCACCCCGTTCCCGATCTCGTCGCTGAAGTCGATCTACTACCCCGCCGACGCCGGCCAGAACTACTCCGGCGTGACGGACGACTCGCTCGGTGCCGCGTGGGACAAGGCGAACGGCGAGCTCGACCCGGATGCCCGCATCAAGGACGCGCAGGCCATCGACAAGAAGATCGTCGCGGTCGCCGGCACCATCCCGCTGTTCGCCGAGCCGTACGCCTGGGGTGTGCGCAAGGACCTGGTGAACTACGGTCCGGCGCAGTTCCAGCAGTCGTCGGTCAAGTGGCAGGACGTCGGCTACACGAAGTAGTCGCGACCGCGTTCACGAACGCCACCGCACACGAACGACACCCCCGACGTCGCACGACGTCGGGGGTGTCGTTCCTTGCCGGGCCTGTCGGCTGCTCAACTGCCAGGACCTTCATTTGACGCGTGATGTTGTGTCCTGCAACCCTTGCCGAGGGCGGTAGGGGCTATCGCCCTTCGCGAGACAAGGGGCAAATTCATGCGAAAGAAGAAGATGATGATGGGCGTCGCAGCGATGACGCTCGCGTTCTTGGGGTTCACCGCCACGTCGGCGAGCGCTGCCGAGGTCGTCATCGTGCACATCGGCGGGAGCACGGTCGTCGGTGGGTCGAACACCTTCAAGGACGACAGCGGCAAGACCAACGTCTACCGGACCACTGCAACCTTCAGTGAGGTGAAGTCGACCAGCGCACGGTTGGTGAGCTTCCGTGTGTGCTTCAGCCGCACCGGTGGCGGGCAGGCGACGCTGTCGCCGTACACGCGGAACTCGACTGGGGCCAGCGGAACGTTCTGGGATTCGGGCGTCTACAAGGTGATCACTTCTGGCACTTGCTACACGTACAAGCCCAACAAGGTGTACAAGAAGGGATCCAACGGTGAGATCGTTCGGGTCGTGAACCGCATCACGCCGAACCGCGAGGAGACCGTCGGCTTCTACCGCTGAGCACAGCTGTGGAAGGAAAGTCCCAACGACACCCCCGACGTCGCACGACGTCGGGGGTGTCGTTCTGCGTCGGGGCACTGTCCGAGCGGCACGGCCGCGAGGACTGCGCGACCGCCCGACCGTCAGAACCGTGCCGCCGCCAGCGACGCCGCGACCCCGAGGACGACCATCGCCAGGATCGTCCAGCCGTGGGTGCGGTGCGTGATCGGCGCAGCCGTCACGGTCGACGGAGGTGGGCCGTCCTGCTCGGCCGGGGCGGGCACGTGGGCCAGCATCCGCGCGGCCGCAGCGTCGACGTCCAGGCGATCCGGGCCTCCCGGCTGGTCACCGGTGTGCGCGGCGAGACGCGCCGTCGGACGGGTCGCGATCCAGACGCGGCGGACGCCCTCGCTGGTGACCACCTCGAGGCCGTACTTCGTGCGCACCTCGCTGATGCGGGACCAGGTGTAGGTGCTGGTCCGCCGGACGTCCACGATGCGCAGGTGCTCCGGCGTCAGCTCGATCCGGGGACGCCAGAGCGCAGCCCAGGCGACGAACGCGACGGCGATGCTCGGGATCGGCACGAGCCAGGGGGCGCCGCCGCCGAGCAGCGCCAGTGGGACGAGCACGACGGCCACGACCCAGAGGACGACGGCGAGGGCGCGCAGGCCGGGGGCGACGATGGTGGTGGGCACCGGACGAGGGTACGAGATGCCTCCCCGGAGACGCCCGGGGAGCGGGTGTGACACACCGGCGCGTATCTCCGGACGACCCGATTCCCCGGGGAGGCAGATCCTGGACGGACCCTCGTGCCGTCAATGGTCGTCGCCCCCAGTTGGGGTGTCAATACCCCATCGCGACGCATTCAGGGGAATCCCACGCCGAGGACTACGAAACGAGCAGTTCGATCTGTTCGCGGATGGTCTCGGCCTTCGGGAACCGCAGACCGACCAGGCCGACGTGCCGCCACCGGACCACGCCGTCGGGGCCGATCACGAAGACCGACCGACGCAGGCCGATGCCCGGTGCCTGCACCCCGTAGGCGCGGATCACCGAGCCCGCGGTGTCACTGAGCAGCGGGAACGCGAGCGAGGACCCGCGGGCGAACCCCTCGTGCGAGTCGAGTGCCTGCGGGCTGATGCCCCACACGGTCGCGCCGAGGTCGGTGAACTCGTCGAGTTCGGCCTGGTAGCTGCAGAGCTGGGCCGTGCAGACCGCCGTCGCGTCGCCCGGGTAGAACGCCAGTACCACGGTGCGGCCGATCTCGCCGGACAGGTCGTACTCGTCGTCGGAGCGGACGCCGCCGCGCACGACCATCCCCGGCAGGGTGAACGACGGGGCGGACTCGCCGATCGCGGGGATGCTCATGCGTCTCACGGTAGGGCGGCCCGGCGGTGGTTGCCCCTCGGCGCGCTGAGCGGGGGCTGTGGATGCGCCCGCGACGCGCTGAACGGCCAGCGACGCGTGCGCGAGCTGCCAGCAGCGCGCCGCGGCCTACGAGAACAACTGCGGGAACGCGTGCGCCACCCAGGGGTACCCGACGAAGACCACCGCGTCGAGCAGTGCGTGCGTGATGACGAGCGGCAGGAGTCGGCCCCACCTCGTGTAGATCCAGCCGAACACGACGCCCATCACCGCGTTGCCGATGAACGCCCCGAACCCCTGGTACAGGTGGTAGCTGCCGCGCAGCAGAGCGGTCGACAGGATCATCTGCCAGCGGCCCCAGCCCAGGTCGCCGAGACGGGCGTAGAGGTACCCGATCACGATCACCTCTTCCTGCAGGCCCGAGCGGATCGCGGAGAGCAGCAGGACCGGGACCGTCCACCAGTACGAGTTGAGCGCGGCGGGGTCGACCGCGACCGTGATGCCGAGCGCCCGCCCCGCGAAGTACAGCGCGAGCCCCGGGATCCCGATGCACAGGGCGATGAGTGCCGGGCCGCCCAGGTCCGGCTTCGCCCGGAACCGGTCGATCCCGAGCCGGCCCAGGTGGGGTCGCGACGTGCTCCACAGCAGGTAGCAGACGAGCGCGACCGGGGCCAGGTCCACCGCGATGCCGAGGAGCTGCCGGGCGAGGTCGACGTACTGCACCGTCGTCGACGAGGTGTTCAGCGCCGTCGACTGCTCGCCGAGCGGGGTCGTCTGGGACAGGTCGTCGATGATCTGCAGGATCGAGTAGAGGGCGCTGGCACCGAGCGAGAGCAGCAGGACGATGGTGATCTCGACCCACGTTCGCCGACGGCTCATGCGCTGTACTCCTGTCGCTTGCGAACTACCGGTAGACTGGCGTGTCGGGCGTTCTGCCCACGGGTGCGGTGCTGTGAAAACACTGGCCCGACACTCTCCCAGAAATTGAAGGATGTCCTGTATGGCGCTCGCCACCCGGTCCGACCTGCGCAACGTCGCCATCGTGGCACACGTCGACCACGGCAAGACCACCCTCGTCGACGCGATGCTCACGCAGACCAACTCGTTCGACGCCCACTTCGAGGGCGAAGACCGCATGATGGACTCGAACGACCTCGAGCGCGAGAAGGGCATCACGATCCTCGCGAAGAACACGTCGGTGCTCTACAACGGCAAGCACGCGACCGAGTTCGGCGCGGACGGCCCCATCACCATCAACGTGATCGACACGCCCGGTCACGCCGACTTCGGTGGTGAGGTCGAGCGCGGCCTCTCCATGGTCGACGGTGTCGTGCTGCTCGTCGACGCCTCCGAAGGTCCCCTGCCCCAGACCCGCTTCGTGCTGCGCAAGGCGCTCGCCGCGAAGCTCCCGGTGATCCTGCTCGTCAACAAGACGGACCGGCCCGACTCCCGCATCGACGAGGTCGTCTCCGAGTCCCAGGACCTGCTCCTCGGCCTCGCCTCCGACCTGTCGGACGAGGTCGACGACCTCGACCTCGACGCGATCCTCGACGTCCCGGTGGTCTACGCCTCGGGTCGCAACGGCGCCGCGTCGCGCAACAAGCCGAACGACGGCGAGCTGCCCGACAACGACGACCTCGAGCCGCTGTTCGAAGCGATCCTCCAGCACGTCCCGGCCCCGAAGTACGACGACGAGCACCCGCTGCAGGCGCACGTCACGAACCTCGACGCCTCCCCGTTCCTCGGTCGCCTGGCGCTCCTGCGCATCTTCCACGGCACCATGAAGAAGGGCCAGACGGTCGCGTGGGTCAAGCACGACGGCACCGTCGTCAACGCCCGCATCACCGAGCTCCTCATCACGAAGGCGCTCGACCGCTACCCGGCCGAGTCGGCGGGCCCCGGTGACATCGTCGCCGTCGCCGGCTTCGACACGATCACCATCGGCGAGACCCTGACCGACCCCGAGGACGTCCGCCCGCTGCCGACCATCACGGTCGACGACCCGGCGATCTCGATGACGATCGGCACGAACACCAGCCCGCTCGTCGGCAAGGTCAAGGGCCACAAGCTGACCGCCCGCATGGTCAAGGAGCGCCTCGACCGCGAGCTCGTCGGCAACGTCTCGCTCAAGGTCCTCGACATCGGCCGCCCCGACGCGTGGGAGGTCCAGGGTCGTGGTGAGCTCGCACTCGCCATCCTGGTCGAGCAGATGCGTCGCGAGGGCTTCGAGCTCACCGTCGGCAAGCCGCAGGTGGTCACGAAGCGTGACGAGAACGGCAAGCTGCAGGAGCCGTACGAGCACATGACGATCGACACGCCGGAGGAGTACCTCGGCGCGATCACGCAGCTCATGGCCGCTCGCAAGGGCCGCATGGAGAACATGACGAACCACGGCACCGGCTGGGTGCGCATGGAGTTCATCGTCCCGTCGCGCGGCCTGATCGGCTTCCGCACGTCGTTCCTCACGGAGACCCGCGGCACCGGCATCGCCAACGCGATCTTCCACGGCTACGACGAGTGGGCCGGCGCGATCCAGACCCGCATCAACGGCTCGATCGTCTCCGACCGCTCCGGTGTCGTGACGCCGTTCGCCATCACGAACCTCCAGGAGCGGATGTCGTTCTTCGTCAACCCGACCGAAGAGGTCTACGAGGGCATGGTCATCGGCGAGAACTCGCGCGCCGACGACATGGACGTGAACATCACCAAGGAGAAGAAGCTCACCAACATGCGGTCGGCCAACGCCGACACGTTCGAGTCGATGACGCCGTCGCGTCAGCTCTCGTTGGAGGAGTGCCTCGAGTTCGCCCGTGAGGACGAGTGCGTCGAGGTCACCCCCGCCGCCGTGCGCATCCGCAAGGTCGAGCTGGACGCGTCGGCTCGCCAGCGCTCCTACGCGCGTCTCAAGCGCCAGGACGCGTAAGCACCAGCACGAGCAACACGCGCGGAGGCCCGTCCTCCGTCCGACGGCCCGGTCACCTGCAACAGGTGGCCGGGCCGTTCGCGGTTGTACCGTGGTCAGCGTGACTCTCGACCTGCTCTCGATCTACCAGGACCTGCACGCCCACCCGGAGCTCGGCTTCCAGGAGCACCGCACCGCCGGTGTCATCACTGCGAAGCTCGCCGAGATCGGCGGGATCGAGGTGACGACGGGCGTCGGCGGCACCGGCGTCGTCGGTGTCGTGTCGAACGGCGAGGGCCCGGTGGTCTGGCTCCGCGCCGACATGGACGGCCTGCCCGTGCAGGAACGCACCGGCCTGTCCTACGCCAGCGAGCACGTCGGCACCGACGACGAGGGCCGCGAGGTCCCGACCATGCACGCCTGCGGCCACGACATCCACGTCACGTGGCTGCTCGGCACGCTGGAGCGCCTGGTGGCGACCACGGGGGACTGGCGCGGCACGGTCGTCGCCGTCTTCCAGCCTGCGGAAGAGGTCATCTCCGGCGCCCGCGCGATGGTCGAGGACGGCCTGGTCGAGCGGTTCCCGAAGCCGGACGTCGTGCTCGGGCAGCACTCCGCGCCCGCACCGGTCGGCATCGTCGCGGTCGGCACCGGCCCCGTGATGGCGTCGAGCGACCGGCTGACGGTGACCTTCAACGGTCGTGGGGCGCACGGTTCGGCACCGCAGGCCTCGCTCGACCCGGTCGTCACCGCGGCCTCGGCCGTCGTGCGGCTGCAGACCGTCGTCGCCCGCGAGGTCTCGCCGAGCGACGCGGGGGTCGTCACCGTCGGCAGCTTCCACGCCGGCACGCGGGCGAACATCATCCCCGACGAGGCCGTCATCGAGATCTCGACCCGGGCCCGCAACGAGGAGACGCGCCAGCGCATCATCGCCTCGATCGAGCGCATCGTCCGGGCCGAGAGCACGGCCGGAGGCCTGTCCGAGCCGACGATCGTGCGCGCGCCGGGCGCCGAGGTCACCGTGAACGACGCCGATGCCGCCGCCACCGTGCTCGAGGCCATCCGCGCCGAGGTGCCGGGAGCCCGCGACCTGGAGATCGGGCTCGCCATGGCGTCGGAGGACGTCGGCCAGCTCGCCACCGCAGCCGGAGCGCCGCTCGTGTACTGGTTCACGGGCATCACCGACCCGGAGCGCTTCCGCCGCGGCGAGGAGATCCCGAGCAACCACTCGCCGTTCTACGCGCCGCAGGCCGAGACCGCGATCCCGGTCGGCGTCGACGCCCTGGTCGCGGCGACGCGCGCCTACGTCGCCTGAACCGTCCGTCGGCAAGGAGGCCCGGGGCGGCCCCGCCGCGCACGTGACCGCCCCGGGGACGGCACGTTCACAGCCAACTCGCGCCGGGCCTCCCGGCTCGTCCGTTACGGTCGCGCCATGCGTTCCCTCCGTACCCCGCTGATCGCCGCCGTCGCTGCCGGCATCGCCCTGGCCGGACTCACCGGCTGCTCGACCCAGGCCGTGCAGCAGGCCACCGACCTCGGGTCCTCCGTCGCGTCGAACGTCGCCGACGGGGTCGCGGGCATCGACGGCAAGGCGATCCAGGACGGCATGTCCTCGGTCGCCGGTGGCATCGACGGCGCGCTCGACACGGCGCTCAAGGGCGCGGACGTCACCTCCGACGGCAAGGTACCGGACGGGTTCCCGTCGGCCGACGTCCCGCTCGTCGACGGCACCGTGCTCGGCGGAGGAGCCGGCCCGAACGGCTCCGGGTGGGTCGCGCAGGTCCGGGCGGCCTCGGTCGACGACTTCCAGGCCGCCGTGCAACAGCTCACCGACGCCGGGTACACCGAGTCGGCCAAGCGTGCGGACTCGTCGAGCGCGTTCGGCATGTTCCGGAGCGACGCCTACCGCGTCGTCCTGACCTTCTCGGAGACCAAGGACAGCGGCGGCGTCACGGCGACCTACATCGTCACGCCCCGCTAGTCCCGTACCCTTGGGGACGATGTCGAAGGCCCCTGCCACGCGCCCCGAGCGCGTCCTGATCGTGCACGCCCACCCCGACGACGAGACGCTCTCGTCGGGCGGGACCATCGCGACCCTGCTCGAGCGCGGCGCCGAAGTGACCGTGCTCACCGCGACCCGGGGCGAGCGCGGTGAGATGCTCACGGAGCAGTTGGCCCCGCTGGCGGGCGACCCCGCGCGGGTGGCACGGCACCGGGAGACCGAGATCTCCGCGGCCCTCGCCGCCCTCGGCGGGCCGCAGCACTTGTGGCTCGGTGGGCGCGGTGCCCGGCCGACCGACCTGCCGGAGCGTCGCTACGTCGACTCCGGCATGCAGTGGGGCCCGGACGGGCGGGCCACCGCCGCGGACGACGCCCCGGCCGACTCGCTGACGGCGGCGGACCTGGGCGAGGTCGTCGACGACGTCCGCGCCGCGATCCGCTCCACCGGTGCCGACGCCGTGATCAGCTACGCCGACGACGGCGGCTACGGGCACCCCGACCACGTGCGGATGCACCACGCGGCGCAGTACGCGGCCCGTGCCGAAGAGGTCCCGTTCTCGATGATCGTCGACCCCGCCAGCGGTCAGGCCGACGTCACGGTCGACGTCATGCCGGTCCGGGCCAAGGTGCGGGCGGCAGTCGAGCAGTACCGCTCCCAGGTCGCCGTCGACCCCGTGGACCCCGCCGACCCAGCGGCCCTGTCGTGGGTGATGCCGCACGGCGTCCGTCAGCACGCCCCGGCGGTCGAGGCGTTCCGGCACGACGCGGCCCCACAGCCGGTGGCCCCGAAGACCTACGCCGAGATGTCCGGCCAGGGCAAGGCCGCGGCGGTCGTCGTCTCGCTGCTGCTCGGCCTGCTCGCGGGCGGGCTCGGGACGGTCACGCACCAGCAGACGCTCGGCGCGTTCCCGGTCGGACTCGTCGTCACCACCCTCATCGTGCTTGGCCTGACCGTGGGCGTGCGGCTCGTCTACCGCTCGCGGGCGATGGTCGCCGCGATCGGCATCGGGATCCTCGTCGCGACGCAGGTGCTCGTGTCGGTCGGCGGGGAGAGCTCGCCGCTCGTCCTCGCCAACGCGGCCGGGTACGTCTGGACCTTCGCCCCCGCGGTCATCGCCGCCCTGGTCCTCGCGTGGCCGGACCTGTCGGGGCTGCGGTCCCGGACGGCCCCGGGCCGCGAGTAGACTCGAACCCGCTCGTCGAAGGGAGCACCCGAACCGTGACCTACGTGATCGCCCAGCCCTGTGTCGACGTCAAGGACCGTGCCTGCATCGACGAATGCCCGGTCGACTGCATCTACGAGGGTGAACGCTCGCTCTACATCCACCCCGACGAGTGCGTCGACTGCGGTGCGTGTGAGCCGGTCTGCCCCGTCGAGGCCATCTACTACGAGGACGACCTGCCCGACCAGTGGGCCGACTACTACAAGGCCAACGTCGAGTTCTTCGACGAGGTCGGGTCGCCCGGCGGCGCTGCGAAGGTCGGCGTGATCCACAAGGACCACCCCGTCGTCGCGGCCGAGCCCGTCCGCGGCTGACCGGACCCCCTCGTGGCGCTCGACCTCCCCGACTTCCCCTGGGACCAGCTCGTCCCGTTCAAGCAGCGCGCCGCGGCGTACGAGGGCGGCATCGTCGACCTCAGCGTCGGGTCGCCCGTCGACCCCACGCCCGAGGTCGTCCGCACCGCCCTGGCCACCGCGACCGATGCGCACGCCTACCCGCAGGTCGCCGGCACCCCGGCGCTGCGACAGGCCATCGCCGACTGGTACGGCCGTCGGCACGGCGTCGCCCTGACCGAGGCGAACGCGCTGCCGACGATCGGCTCGAAGGAGTTCATCGCGGGCCTCGCGCTCTGGCTCGGCATCGGCCCCGGTGACACGGTGGTGTTCCCGGCCGCCGCGTACCCGACGTACGAGCTCGGCGCCGCACTGGTCCGCGCCGAGGCCCTGGCCTCGGACGACCCGGCGGCGTGGCCGTCCACCACGAAGCTCGTGTGGCTGAACTCCCCGGGCAACCCGGACGGCCGCGTGCTGACCATCGACGAGCTCCGTGCCGCCGTGGTGCGCGCCCGCGAGCTCGGGGCCGTCATCGTCGGCGACGAGTGCTACGCCGAGCTCGGGTGGGACCCGGAGTACGCCACCACCCCGACGCCCACGATCCTGGACCCCCGGGTGGTCGGTGACTCGCTCGACGGCGTGCTGAGCGTGTACTCGCTGTCGAAGCAGTCGAACCTCGCCGGCTACCGTGCGGCCTTCGTCGCCGGTGACGCCGCGATCCTGGCCGACGTCCTGGCCGTCCGGAAGCACGCGGGGCTCATGCCGCCGCTGCCCGTGCAGCAGGCCATGGTCGTCGCGCTCCAGGACGAGACCCACGTGCAGCAGCAGAAGGCCCGCTACCGAGCGCGACGGAACATGCTGCGGCGAGCACTCGAGGATGCCGGGTTCCGGATCGACCACAGCGAGGCCGGGCTCTACCTCTGGGCCACCCGCGGCGAACCCGCTCTCGACACCGTGGCCTGGCTCGCCGACCGCGGGATCCTCGTCGCACCGGGCACGTTCTACGGCGCAGCAGGGGGCGAGCACGTCCGCGTGGCCCTGACGGCGACCGACGAGCGCATCGCCGCAGCGTCGCAGCGACTGGCGAGCAGCCGTCGCCTCGGCACCGCGTAGCACGGACACGAGTCGTTCCGGTGGTGCCCGCAATCCCTGGGAACCACCAAATCGTCACCTGGGATGTGTGCACGACCGACAGGTGCCGCGATTAGGCTGTCCTCGTGACTGACACTGCCAATGACGCTCAGAAGACGGCCACACCGCCCACCACGCCCGTCCCCGTGAGTCCCGCCGCCGAACAGCAGGGCGCGACCGCGACGCTGACGTTCCCGGGTGGCACGGCGGAGTTCCCGATCCTGCAGAGCGTCGACGGCGCGTCCGCGATCGACATCTCGACCTTCAAGAAGCAGACCGGGATGAACACGCTCGACTACGGGTTCGTGAACACCGGTGCGACGAAGAGCGCGATCACCTACATCGACGGCGACCAGGGGATCCTGCGCTACCGCGGGTACCCGATCGACCAGATCGCCGGCAACTGCACCTTCCTCGAGGTCGCGTGGCTCCTGATCTACGGCGAGCTGCCGACCCCCACCGAGCTCGAGCAGTTCGACGCCCGCATCCGTCGGCACACCCTGCTGCACGAAGACCTCCGCCGCCTGTTCGACGCCCTGCCGCACTCGGCGCACCCGATGTCCGTCCTGTCGAGCGCTGTGAGCGCCCTGTCCACGTACTACGAGGACGACATGGACGTGGACGACCCCGAGAAGGTCGAGCTGCAGACCGTCCGGCTCCTCGCCAAGCTCCCGGTGATCGCGGCCTACGCCCACAAGAAGGCCATCGGGCAGGCGTTCCTGTACCCGGACAACTCGCTGTCGTTCGTCGACAACTTCCTGCGGCTGAACTTCGGCACCATGGCCGAGACCTACAAGCCCAACCCGGTGCTCTCGAAGGCGCTCGAGCGGCTCCTCATCCTGCACGAGGACCACGAGCAGAACGCCTCGACCTCGACGGTGCGCATGGTCGGCTCGACGAAGGCGAACATGTTCGCCTCGATCTCGGCCGGCATCAACGCCCTGTACGGCCCGCTGCACGGCGGCGCGAACGAGGCCGTGCTCGAGATGCTCCAGCAGATCAAGGACTCGGGCGAGCCCGTGACGCGCTTCGTCGAGCGGGTGAAGAACAAGGAGCAGGGCGTCAAGCTCATGGGCTTCGGGCACCGCGTCTACAAGAACTACGACCCGCGCGCGAAGCTCGTCAAGGAGTCCGCGCACGAGGTCCTCGATTCCCTCGGTGTGCAGGACGACCTGCTCGACATCGCGATGGAACTCGAGCAGATCGCGCTCGAGGACGAGTACTTCGTCAGCCGCAAGCTCTACCCGAACGTCGACTTCTACACCGGCATCATCTACAAGGCGATGGGCTTCCCGCCGCGGATGTTCACCGTCCTGTTCGCCATCGGTCGCCTGCCGGGCTGGATCGCCCAGTGGCGCGAGCTGAACAACGACCCGCTCAACAAGATCGGTCGCCCGCAGCAGCTCTACGTGGGTGCGCCCGAGCGCGACGTCCCCGAGCGCTGATCGACTCCGAGCGCCCCGCCTCACGGTTCCGTGGCGCGGGGCGCTCGTGCGTGTGCGCCGCGTGCCGCCGTCCGGCAGGACGCGCCGCTCGCATCCGTCGAGTGGTCGAGAACTGTCGTTGGGAGGGCGCCGTACCGACGGTTCGTGCGCCGTCGGCGCACGCGGACGGCGTGTTGTGACCACTCGCGGGGCGGGGTGGGGCCCTGGACGCGACGGCCTGGAGGCCCGGTGCCGGTCTCGTGGACCGGCACCGGGCCTCCAGGCGGGTGCGTCGGTGGGAGCGCGATCGTGGGCCGCGCCGCTCGCCTCCGCCGAGTGGTCGCGAACTGGCGTCGGGCGGATGTCGAAACGACGGTTCGTGCGCCCTCGGCGCACGCGGACGGCGTGTTGTGACCACTCGCGGGGCGGGTTGCGGCCCTTGACGCGATCGCCTGGAGGCCCGGTGGCGGTCTCGTGGACCGGCACCGGGCCTCCAGGCGGGTGCGTCGGTGGGAGCGCGATCGTGGGACGCGCCGCTCACCTCCGCCGAGTGATCGCGAACTGTCGTCCGGCGGTGTCGAAACGACGGTTCGTGCGCCCTCGGCGCACGCGGACGGCGTGTTGTGACCACTCGCGGGGCGGGTTGCGGCCCTGGACGCGACCGCCTGGAGGCCCGGTGGCGGTCTCGTGGACCGGCACCGGGCCTCCCGTGCGGGCGTGTCGGGCGCGGGGCGGCGGGACGCGTCGCTCGCCTCCGCCGAGTGGTCGCGAACTGGCGTCCGGCGGGTGCCGGAGCGACGGTTCGTGCGCCCTCTGCGCGCGCAGGCAGTGGAGCTCTCGGGCGCTACGCGTGCAGCGCGGTGTTCAGCTGGATGCCCTCGCCCTTGCGCTGCAGTGCCTCGACGGCGCCGCTGATGCTGTTGCGGCGGAACAGGATGTTCGGGGTGCCGGAGAGCTCCGCGGCCTTGACGGTCTTCGGGGTGCCGTCGGGGTTCGGTGCCGCGCCGACCAGCACCACCTTCGTGCCGGCCGTGACGTAGAGACCGGCCTCGATGACGGAGTCGTCACCGAGCGAGATGCCGAGGCCCGCGTTCGCGCCGAGCAGCGCGCGCTCGCCGAGGGAGACGCGGTGTGTGCCGCCGCCGGACAGCGTGCCCATGATCGAGGCGCCGCCGCCGATGTCGGTGCCGTTGCCGACGACGACGCCCTGCGAGACGCGGCCCTCGATCATGGCGTCACCGAGGGTGCCGGCGTTGAAGTTCACGAAGCCCTCGTGCATGACGGTCGTGCCCGGCGCCAGGTGTGCGCCGAGGCGGACGCGGTTGGCGTCGCCGATGCGGACGCGGTCCGGAACGACGTAGTCGAGCAGGCGCGGGAACTTGTCGATGGCGTGCACGGCGATGCCGGCGCGCTGCAGGGACGGGCGCAGGCGCGTCAGGGACTCGGGGTGCACCGGGCCGGCGTTCGTCCACGCGACGATCGGCAGGTGGCCGAAGACACCGTCGAGGGAGACCTCGTTCGGGCGGACGTGCAGGTGGCTCAGCAGGTGCAGGCGGAGGTACGCGTCCGGGGTGCTCGTCGGAGCGGCGTCGATCGTGATCTCGGTGGTGACGGCCTCGATCCGGACCTCGCGGCGGGGGTCGTCACCGACGTGCGCCTGCAGCTCGGCGGGGAACACGGCGTCGGAGGGCAGTGCCCCGAGGTGCGTCTCCGGGTACCAGGTGTCGAGCGTCGTGCCGTCGGCGGCGATCGTCGCGAGGCCGTGGCCCCAGGCGTGGGTCGGGCGGTCGGTGGCAGTCGTGTCGGTCACGGCTCCAGGGTACCGAGCGCCGGTCTGCGGGCACCGTCCGTCCGGACTGCCGGGGCGGTGCGGTCGCCGACCGTCCTGCCTGCTGGGTCGGCGGGTTCCCGACCGTCCGGACTGCCGGGGCGGTGCGAGGGGCGGCCGGTAGGCTGCCCGCATGCCGGAGCACCTCGACCTCACCGCCTCGTCCATCGACATCACCCGTGCCATCTGCGACATCGAGTCGGTGTCCGGGAACGAGCAGGCCCTCGCCGACGCGATCGAGGCCGTGCTCGCACCGCTGCCGCACCTCGAGGTGATCCGCGACGGCGACGCGATCGTGGCGCGGACGAACCTGGGCCGCGACCGCCGCGTCGTCATCGCCGGTCACATCGACACGGTGCCGCTCAACGACAACCTGCCGACCGAGTTCCGGACCACCGAGGACGGCACCGAGATCCTCTGGGGCCGCGGCACCGTCGACATGAAGGCCGGCTGCGCGGTGCAGCTCAAGCTCGCGTACGACCTGGTCGACCCCTCGGTCGACGTCACGTGGGTCTGGTACGACCACGAAGAGGTCAGCGATGCCCTGAACGGCCTCGGCCGCCTGGCCCGGACACGACCCGAACTGCTCACCGCCGACTTCGCGATCCTGGGCGAGCCGTCCGGGGCACAGATCGAGGGCGGGTGCAACGGCAACCTCCGCGCCGAGATCCGCACGTTCGGCAAGCGTTCGCACAGCGCCCGGAGCTGGATCGGCGACAACGCGATCCACAAGACCGCCCCGATCCTGGCCACCCTGGCCGCCTACGAGCCCCGCACCGTCACGGTCGACGGGCTCGAGTACCGCGAAGGCCTGAACGCGGTCGGCATCAGCGGCGGCATCGCGGGCAACATCATCCCGGACGAGGCGATGGTGCACGTGAACTACCGGTTCGCCCCCTCGCGCTCGGCCGACGAAGCCGTCGCCCACATCCGCGAGCTGTTCGACGGGTACGAGGTCACGATCGTCGACCTCGCCGCCGGTGCCCGCCCCGGACTCGATGCCCCGCTCGCGCAGGACTTCGTCGCGGCCGTCGGCGGACCGGAGCCCCGTCCGAAGTACGGCTGGACCGACGTCGCACGCTTCTCGGCGCTCGGGGTCCCCGCGGTCAACTACGGCCCCGGCGAGCCGGTCTTCGCCCACCACGACGACGAGCAGGTCCCGGTCGCCCAGATCACCGCGGTCGAGGCCGGGCTGCGTCGGTGGCTGACGGCCTGACGACGGCGGGGGCCACCCGGAGGACCCCTGCCCGGAACCGCTGGCGGGCCCGGTACCGGGTCGTCCCGTGGTGGGTGCGCATCACGGTCGTGTACGTGCTGGCGCGGCTCGTCACGGGCGCCATGATGCTCGCCTTCGCCCGGGTGCAGGCGGCGAACTCGTTCACCGTGCAGAGCCCGGGCTACCTGTCGTTCGCGTCGATCTGGGACGGCGCCTGGTACCGCGTGATCGCCACGGGCGGGTACCCGTCGACGCTGCCCGTCGACGCCGCCGGACACGTGACCGAGAACGCGTGGGCGTTCATGCCCGCGTACCCGTTCCTGGTGCGCGCGCTCACGCTGCTCACCGGAGCATCGTTCGAGTTCGTCGCGGTCTCGGTGTCGTTGCTCGCCGGACTCGGGGCCGCGCTGGTGTTCCGCCGCCTCATGGGACGGTTCCTCGACCCCGCACGGGCGACGTTCGCCACGGTGCTGTTCTGCGTCGCACCGGTGTCGGCGATGTTCCAGGTGGCCTACGCGGAGTCGATGGGCCTGTTCCTGCTGCTCGTCGCGCTGCTGCTCATGGTGGATCGACGGTGGTGGGCGATGCTGCCCGTCGTGCTCCTGCTCGGCATGACCCGACCGACGGGGCTCGCCTTCGCGTTCCTGGTGGTGCTCTTCGTGGCCGCGTGGGCGATCCGCCCGGCGTGGGTGCGCTCGTCGGAACCGCTGACCCTCCGCCGGCTCGTCCCACCCGCGGTGGTCGCCACGGTGTCGGGTCTGGTCGGTCTGGCCTGGCCGGCCATCGCGTGGGCGGTCACCGGCGTGCCGAAGGCCTACACGGACACCGAGCTCGCCTGGCGGTCGTCGTACATCGGGTGGAAGGAACTCGTGCCGTTCGCGCCGTGGGTGCAGGGGTTCGGGTGGTGGTTCGGGCAGCCGGCCGGCACGGTGCTGCTCGTCGTCGTGCTCGTCGGGTTCGCGGCGTTCGTGTGCATGCCGGCCACACGCCGGATCGGCATCGAGCTCCGACTCTGGGGTGTGGCGTACCTGGTGTACCTGCTCGCGGTGTTCTTCCCGCAGTCGAGCACCTGGCGCATCCTCGTGCCGATCGCACCGCTGCTCGGGATCGTGGCGCTGCCGCGGTCGCGGGTGTACCGCGTGGCCGTCGTCGTCGCGTTCGTCGGGCTGCAGTGGGTTTGGCTGTACTACACGTGGTGGATCGACGGCTACGACTGGACCCCACCGTGATCGATGCGGGGCGCCGGAGGCCCGTGGATCCGCGTTCTGCGGAGCATCAGAACGACACATCCGACACCCCCAACCTGGGCGGTTTCGCAGTTGCCCCCTCCATACGGGATAATGGGGCTGCATTTACTGCACGAAAGGGGACATCTGATGGCAGCCATGAAGCCGAGGACCGGTGACGGGCCGATGGAGGCTGTTAAGGAGGGTCGACTCATCATCGTGCGGGTTCCGCTCGAAGGTGGAGGCCGCCTTGTCGTCTCGGTCAACGATGCCGAGGCCAAGGAACTCCACGACGCACTCGCTGAGGTCGTCTCGGCCTAGTACGTCGAAGCACCAGAACGGAAGGCCCGGAGCGTGTACGCTCTGGGCCTTCCGTCTGCCCGCCGGTAGCGGGCGTCCACACGCGGTGTCGGTCGGCTCCGGCAGGATGGGGCCGTGCCGAGGACCCACCTGCCCATCCGACGCGTCGAGGAGTACCGCGACCCGGACCCGATGCCGCGCGACGAGTGGCCGGCCACGCTCCCGCCGATCCGGCAGCTGCTCGACGAGGGCCTCGACCTGGACCCGGTGACGGTGTTCGTCGGGGACAACGGTGTCGGCAAGTCGACCCTGATCGAGGCCATCGCGCTCGCGTTCGGGATGTCCCCGGAAGGCGGCTCGACCGGGGCACACCACTCGACCCGTCCGTCCGAGTCGGACCTGTGGCAGCACATCGCCCTGCGACGTGACTTCGGTGCGCCCCGCGGTGGTTTCTTCCTGCGTGCTGAGACGATGCACGGCTTCTTCACCTACCTCGAGGAGCACCCGAACCGCAGTCGCCCCGAGCCGGTGTTCCACGAGCGCAGCCACGGCGAGGCATTCCTGGACTTCGTCATCGACCGGGCGCGTTGGCCCGGCCTCTGGATCCTCGACGAGCCGGAGTCCGCCCTGTCGTTCTCGGGCTGCCTCACCCTGATCGCACTGTTGCGCTCGATCGTCGAGAGCGGCGTCGGCCAGGTCGTGCTCTCGACCCACTCACCCGTGCTCGCCGCGTTCCCGGGCGCGACGATCCACGAGGTCGGCGAGTGGGGCCTGCGGCGCACCGAGTGGCGCGACCTCGACCTGGTGCGGAACGAGCGCGCGTTCCTCGAGTCGCCCGAGCGGTACCTGCGGCACCTGGACTGACCTGCGCGAGCGCCGGCGGGTCGAGCGCTAGTTGGTGACCTTCGTCAACTGCAGCAGCCCGTCACCGGCGGGCGACAGCGCGCTGCGCACCGCACCCGAGGTCGACACCTCGGTCAGGAGCAGCCGGAAGTCCGTGGTGGCACGGTCGCGCTTCACCGGGTCGGCCACGCGTCCGCGCCACAGGGCGTGCGGCACCAGGACGGTGCCACCCAGGCGGGCGAGCCGCAGACCGTGCTCGACGTACTCGATGACGTGCTCGGGGTCGGCGTCGACGAGGACGACGTCGTACGAGGCCTCGTTCATGCGGGGGAGCACCTGGTTCGCCCGACCGGGGATGAGCCGGATCCGTGCGGGAGCGGTGCCGGCGCTGATGTAGGCGTCGCGGGCGAACTGCTGGTGGTCGACCTCGACGTCGATCGTCGTCAGGGTTGCGTTCGGGGCGCCGGCGAGCAGGTACAGGCCGGAGACCCCGAGGCCGGTGCCGATCTCGATGATGCTCGTGGCTCGCGAGGCCGCCGCGATGACCCCGATCTGCGCACCGATCGCGGGCGAGATCGCTTCGACCCCGAGTTCCAGGGAGTGCTCACGAGCACGGGCGATCGCCTCGGTCTCCGAGACGATGTCCTCGGCGAACTTCCAGTTCGACTCTTTCTCTGACACGCACACTCCGTTCGGGAGACAACTCTAGAGGTGCAACGCAGCAGCACGCGTTAGGCTCGCTCGCGTGGACATCCCGCTCGACAAGATCCTGATCATCGGGGTCATCGGCGTCCTCTTGCTCGGGCCGCAGCGCCTGCCGATGTACGCCCAGAAGCTGGCCGAGTTCGTCAAGGCCGTCCGTCGGTTCGCCGACACCGCGAAGGAGCGGATGCGCGACGAGATGGGCCCCGAGTTCGACGACATCGAGTGGCAGAAGCTCGACCCGCGCCAGTACGACCCGCGCCGCATCATCCGAGACGCCCTGCTCGACTCCGGTTCCAGTGCGGCCGCCGTGCAGACCGCGCAGGTCACGGCCTCGAAGGTGCGCGCGACGGCTCCCGTCGTGCCCCTGGCCGCCGGTGAACCGGCACCCTTCGACGCCGAGGCGACCTGACGCCCGTCACGTCCCCACCTGACGGACTGGAGGCCCGGTGCCAGCTGGCACCGGGCCTCCAGTCCGTCAGGGGGTCGCGTCGTCAGTCGCGGGTGGCGACGATCGTGTAGGTCGTCGGCATCCGGTTGCGGTCGTGTTCCGGCCAGGCCCACGAGCCGGTGTCGGTCTCGACCATGCGGGAGCTGAAGCGCCACGGCAGGGTCCGGCCCTCGTCGAGCCGTCGGAGCCGCAGCCCGGCACCGAGCAGGGCGTTCACGATCTCGGACAGCGGGTGCGGCCACTCGAAGGTGCGGGCGTTCGCCACCGTGCCGTCGCCGGCGTAGGTGCCGGCGTCGTCCCACTGCTGCGCGGTGCCGTCCGGGAAGTACCGGTACCGGGTGACGAGCTCGTCGGCGTCCTCGTCGAGGGCGTACAGCGCCGGGTGTCCGTCGCGGATGAAGAACACCCCGCCGGGGCGGAGCAGGCCGGCGACCTGCGCAGCCCAGCGGTCGAGGTCGGGGAGCCAGCAGATCGTGCCGATGCTCGTGTACACGACGTCGAAGTCACCGGTGACGGCGGCCCGGGCATCGAGGACGTCGGTCTCGACCCAGGTGACGTCGAGCCCGAGGCGCGATGCGAGTCCGGCGGCCGAGGCGAGGGCGGCGGGGGAGAAGTCGACACCGGTCAGTCGGGCACCCTCGCGGGCGAGTGACACCGTGTCGGTGCCGATGTGGCACTGCAGGTGACAGACGTCGAGGCCCGTGAGCGAGCCGTTCGGCAACCAGGGCGTCAGGGCCGGCAGGTCCTCGCGGACGACGTCCGAGCGGTGGCCGGGGTCGGCGAGGGCGTCGATCGCGTAGGCACCCTCGTGGATCGGCACCCGGTCGTCCCAGTTCGCGCGGTTGGTGGCGCGTGCGTGGTCCCAGTCGACATCGACGTGATCGGTGCTCATGACCTCGAGCCTAGGACAGCGACAACCCGAGCTTCCGGCCCGCGAGCCCGCGCCCCATCGTGGTGATCCGGTCGGCGATCGCCGCCAGGGCCACGGCGGACGGGTCCTCGGGGGCACCGAGCACCACCGGGACGCCTGCGTCGCCGCCCTCGCGCAGCGGCACGGACAGCGGCACGCTGCCGAGCACCGGGACGGGGGCGTCCTGCCCGCGGGACAGCCGTGCGGCGGTCTCGGCGCCACCACCCTCGCCGAACAGGTGCAGCACCGAGCCGTCGGGCTGCACGAGCCCGGCCATGTTCTCGACCACGCCGATGACCCGCTGCCCGGTCTGCCGGGCGACGATCCCGCTGCGCTCGGCGACGTCGGCCGCGGCGGCCTGCGGGGTCGTGACGACCAGGACCTCTGCGTGCGGCAGCAACTGCCCCACCGAGATCGCGACGTCGCCGGTGCCCGGGGGCAGGTCGAGCAGCAGGACGTCGAGGTCGCCGAAGAACACGTCGGTCAGGAACTGGTTCACGGTGCGGTGCAGCATCGGGCCACGCCACGACACCGCGGTCGAGACGTCGTCGACGAACATGCCGATCGAGACGACCTTCACGTCGTGCGCCACCGGCGGCAGGATCATGCTGTCCACGCGGGTCGGGCGGGGTGCGACCCCGTGCTCGTCGGTCAGGCCCATCAGGCCGGGGACGCTGAAGCCGTGCACGTCGACGTCGACGACCCCGACCCGCAGGCCCCGGCGGGCGAGCGCGACGGCGAGGTTCACGGTGACGGTGGACTTGCCGACGCCACCCTTGCCGCTCGTGACGGCGATGACGCGCGTGAGCGAGTCCGCGGTGAACTGGATGCCCTTGGGACGGCCGGCTCGCAGCCGCTCGGTCAGCGCGGCACGAGTGGCCGGGTCCATCACGGACACGTCGACCTCGACGGCGGCGACTCCCGGGACGGACCCGGCGGCGACGCGGACGTCGCGCTCGATGGTGTCGGCGGCGGGGCACCCCACGATCGTGAGCTGCAGGTCGACGCGCACCGCGCCTCCTGGCTGCACGTCGACACCACGGATCATGTCGAGCTCCGTGACGGGGCGGCGGATCTCCGGGTCGATGACGCGGCCGAGCGCGGCGAGGACCGCCGTGCCGAGCTGTTCGTCGGTGGGGACGGCGTCAGCCACGGGTGGAGCTGTCGTGTTCGTCCGCGTACCCGGCCTCGTCGGCGTCGCGGCGGTCGAGCTCCTCGAGCAGGGAGCGGAGCTCGGCGCGGATGAAGTCCTTCGACGCCATGTCCCGCATCGCCAGGCGCAGGGCCACGACCTCGCGGGCCAGGTACTCGGTGTCGGCCAGGTTGCGTTCGGCGCGCTGGCGGTCCTGCTCGAACTGCACGCGGTCGCGGTCGTCCTGCCGGTTCTGCGCGAGCAGGATCAGCGGGGCGGCGTACGAGGCCTGCAGCGAGAGCACGAGCGTCAGAGCCGTGAAGCCGATCGCCGCCGAGTCGAACTGCCACGGCTTCGGCGCCAGGGTGTTGTAGCCCATCCAGACCACGCAGAACAGCGTGAGGCCGATGAGGAACCACGGCGTGCCCATCCCGCGGGCGATGCCCTCGGTCGCACGACCGAAGGTGTCCCCGCGACCACGGCGGCGGCTGGGGAGCACACGCGTGCGCATGCCCTTCGGGGAGTCGAGCCGGACCTCTTGGCGGTCACGGTCGCGACGGTTGTCATCCGTTCGGGCCACGGGTGGTCCTCCTTCCCGTCGTCACGGGTGTCCTGCGCGGGCGTTGGCGTGGAAGCGGTGAGGGTTCCCCCTCGCCCTGACTTCGCCAGTCGTCCGGCAGGACGTGGTCGAGGACATCGTCGATCGTCACCACCCCGACGAGACGGTGGGCGTCGTCGACCACGGGGACGGACAGCAGGTTGTAGGTCGCCATGATGCGGGTGACCTCGGCGGCGCTCGCGTCGACCCGGACCGGTTCGGTCTGCTGGTCGATGAGCGTGCCGAGCCGCTCGTTCGGCGGGTAGCGGAGCATCCGCTGGAAGTGCACGAGTCCCAGGAACCGACCGGTCGGCGGCTCGTACGGCGGCAGGGTGACGCAGACGGCGGCGCCGAGCACCGGTGCGAGCTCGTGGCGGCGGACCAGCGCGAGGCCCTCGGCCACGGTGGCGTCGGCCGAGACGATCACCGGTTCGGTGGTCATCAGACCACCGGCGGTGTCCGGCTCGTACTCCAGGAGCATGCGGACGTCCTGCGCCTCCTCCGGCTCCATGAGCTGCAGGAGGGCCTCACTCCGCTCGTCGGAGAACTGGGCGAGGACGTCGGCCGCGTCGTCCGGCTGCATCTGGTCGAGGACGTCGGCGGCGCGGGCATCCACCAGCCGGGTGAGGATCTCGATGCGCTCCTGGTCGGGCATCTCCTCGAGCACGTCGGCGAGGCGGTCGTCGGGAAGTTCCTCGGCGACCTCGAACCGGCGCTCGGCGGGCAGGTCGAGCAGCGTCGACGCGAGGTCGGCGGGCAGCAGGTCGGAGTAGGCGGCGATGACGTGCTCGGCGGACTGGGCCTCGCCGGGGAGTTCGTCCTCGGTGACCTCGTTCCACGTCGCGAACGTCGTCGGGCCCTTGCCGAACGGCGACGGCGTGGTCTTCGGTTTGCGGAGGAAGAGCTGCGCGACCTCCCAGTCGCCCTGCCCGCGGTCCTCGATCGCGACGTCCTCGATCGTGGCGCGGATCCGCTGGTTCTTGATGAGCACCTTGCGGCCGAGCATCTCGGCGATGACGCGCACCTCGCCGCCGCGCTGCTCGAAGCGGCGCATGTTCACGAGGCCGGTCGTGATGACCTGCCCGGCACCGATGGATGTGATGCGGCCGATGCTCACGAAGATGCGGCGCTTGCCGGGCACCTCGACGATGAGCCCGACGACGTGCGGGGGGTCGGCCCGGCGGTAGACGACCAGGACGTCCCGAACTCTGCCGACGCGGTCGCCCGCGGGGTCGAAGACGGAGCACCCGGCGAGGCGGGCGACGAAGACCTTCGTGGCGCTCACCCGACCCAGCGTAGTCGCTCGGGTGTGCGCGTTCGCTCGCGCCGCCGACGGCACCGGTCGACGGCTTCCGATCGGCTGCTTCCCTGAGAGTGCACGTGCGATTGCAAGGTGTGCGGTGAATGATGGCTGTGTGAGCAATCAGAGCCCCTTCGCCGGCAGGACCGCCCAGGCGTTCCCGACGCTGCCCAAGGGCGACGTCCTGGGAACGTACGACAGCTACCCCGACGCGCAGCGCGTGGTGGCGAAGCTGGCCGAGGCCGACTTCCCCGTCAACCAGCTCTCGATCGTCGGCAACGACCTGAAGACGGTCGAGCGGGTCACCGGCAAGATGACCTACGGCCGTGCCGCGATCGCCGGTGCGCTGTCCGGCCTGTGGCTCGGCATCTTCTTCGGCATCGTGCTCACGCTCTTCTCGCCGAGCGCCGGCGGCCTGATCCTGGCGGCCGCGATCATCGGTGCCGCGTTCGGCATGCTCTACGGCATCGTCTCGTTCGCGATCACGAAGCGGCAGCGCGACTTCACGAGCGTGCACCAGGTGCTCGCCACGAACTACCAGATCGTCATCAACCCGCAGCTGACCGGGCAGGCGCAGCGGATCCTCGGCGAGCACGGGGCCACCCCGTCCACGCACTGGAACGACGCTCCCCAGCAGCAGCAGCAGCAGCAGTGGCGTCCGGGCCCCGGTGGGGTCCCGCCGCAGCAGCAGTCGCCGTACGGCGGGCACGCCACGCCGCACCAGCAGCCGGGAGGCCCGCAACACCCCGGCACGTCGGCCCCCGGCGCGCAGACGGGTGCGCCTTCGGGCCCGCCGCGCTACGGCACGAACGACGGACCCCGGTACGGGGAGACCCCCGAGACGGCTGCCGCCCCCGCGGCCCCGCCGGTGCCGGAGCGTCGACCCGAGGAGCCGCCGCGCTACGGCGAGCGGGTCGCCGGTGCCACGCCGCCGGAGCCCTCGTCGTCGTCCTCGCCGGATGCGCCGCGCGAGGGCGACAGGGACAGCGACCGCCGCTAGCCGCGCTCCGGCCGGCGCGATCGGGCTTCGTCCTGCGGTCGCGCGAGGTCGGGTCGTGCGAGGTCGGGTCGTGCGAGATCGCTCGACACGCCGTTCGCGTTCGTCGAGGTCGCACGAACTGTCGCCGCCGACCGCCGCGGGCGGCACTTCGTGCGACCTCGGCGGCGGAGTCCGGGCGGACGGGCTGTCCGGGCGGTCGCAACACCCCGCGCGCGAGGCCTCGAGCGGTCGGAGATCGTCGTTCGGCGCCGGGCCGGACGACGGTTCGTGACCGCTCGGCCTCGGGCCGACGGCACGTCGTGACCGAGAGCCGGGCGGGCTCGGGCGCGCGCGAGCCGGGCTTGCGCGCGGGGCGGTCCGGGCAGGCTCGGGCGCGCGCGAGCCGGGCTTGCGCGCGGCGCGCTCCGGGCAGGCTCGCGCCGGCTAGAGGACCTTCGAGAAGCAGACCGACAGGGGCGCCCCGACGTACGGCCCGAAGTTCGCGATCCGCCGGAACCCCTCGCGCTGGTAGAACCCGACGGCGCGCTGCTGCTCCGTGCCCGTCTCGAGGACGAGCGCCGGGGACCCGAGGTCGAGCGCCGCTTCTTCCAGCCGGCGCAGCAACGCAGCCGCGGCGCCGGACCCGCGGGACTCCGGCCGGACGTACATGCGCTTGATCTCGGCGATGCCGTCGTCGACGATGCGCAGGCCCCCGCACCCCAGGGGAGTCCCGGACTCGTCCCGTGCGACGAAGAACACCGCGATCGACTCGGCGGTCGGCTTCTCACCCGGTTCGGTGTCGCCGCCGTGCGCCCGGTCGATCTCCAGGCGCTGGGCGGCGCGGAGTCGCTGGGCGTCGGGGGAGTCGAAGTGCTCGACCTCGATCGAGATGGTGTTCGGGGAGGCCTCGGGCATGGTCACCCGATCAGGCTAGCGGCCCGAGCGGGCGATCCACCCCTCCACTTCCGAGGGGGTCCGGGGGATGCCGACCGACAGGTTCTCGGCGCCGTCCTCGGTCACCAGGATGTCGTCCTCGATGCGGACACCGATGCCGCGGAACTCCTCCGGCACGGTCAGGTCGTCCTGCTGGAAGTACAGTCCGGGCTCGATCGTGAAGACCATGCCGGCCTGGACGGTGCCGTCGAGGTACATCTCACGACGGGCCTTCGCGCAGTCGTGCACGTCGAGCCCGAGGTGGTGGCTCGTGCCGTGCACCATGTAGCGGCGGTGGAACTGGTTGTCCGGCTCGAGCGACTCGGCGGCCGAGACCGGCAGGAAGCCCCACTCGGCGGTCTTGCGCGCGATGACCTCCATCGCGGTGGCGTGCACCTGGCGGAACGTGATGCCCGGCTTGACGATCGCGAACGCGGCGTCGGCGGCCTCGAGCACGGCTTCGTAGACCATCCGCTGCACGGGGGAGAACGTGCCGCTCACCGGCAGCGTGCGGGTGATGTCGGCGGTGTAGAACGAGTCGACCTCGACCCCGGCGTCGATGAGGATGAGATCGCCCGGCTGTACGGCGCCGTCGTTGCGCGTCCAGTGCAGGATGCAGGCGTGGTGTCCCGAGGCGGCGATGGTGTCGTAGCCCACGGTGTTGCCGTCGGCGCGCGCCCGGCGGTTGAACGTGCCCTCGACGATGCGCTCACCGCGCGGGTGCGCGAGCACGGCGTCGAAGTCGCCGATGACGTCGTCGAACCCGTGCTTCGTGGCGTAGACGGCCTTGCGGAGCTCACGGACCTCGTACGCGTCCTTGACCAGTCGCAGCTCGGACAGGTCACGGGAGAGCAGGTCGTCGGTGGCCGGCGACCCCTCGGTCTCGTCCGCGCCACCGATCGCCGCGCCGATGCGGGCGTCGAGGGAACGGGTCAGGTCGTCGTCGGCTTCACGCACGAGCAGCGCCGACGCGTCGAGTGCATCGGCGACGGCCGTGAACGCCCCGAGGTCGGCCGTGGCCAGCCCGAGGTCGGCGGCGACGGCGTCGAGCGAGGGGCGCGGCCCGACCCAGAACTCCCCGATCTCGGGGTTGGCGTAGAACTCTTCCGAGTCGCGGCCCGCGGTGGCACGGAAGTACAGCGTGGCGTCGTGGCCGGAGCCGTTCGGCGTCATCACGAGCACCGAGCCGACGACGGTGTCGGTGCCCCAGCCGGTCAGGTGCGCGAAGGTGGAGTGCGGGCGGAACGGGTAGTCGCAGTCGTTCGAGCGGACCTTGGCCTGCCCGGCCGGCACCACGATAGTGCGGCCCGGGTGCAGCTCGGAGATGCGCGCGCGACGCTCGGCGGCGAACGCGGCCTGCTCGCGGGGCTCGGGCTGCGCTTCCGAGCGCTCGGCCCACTGCGACCCGATGAAGTCCTTGAAGGTCGAGGACCCGGGGGTCGTGGATCGGTTGCTCGTCGCGCGGGGAGTCGTGTCGGCCATGCGTCCATCATCGCACCGCCGGGCGACACCCGGCCTGTGCGGCCGCTCACCTGTGGATAGCATTGGCCACGTGCCAGACCCGTTCATCGACCTGCACGCGCACTCCAGTGTCTCCGACGGCACCGAGCGTCCCGCGGAGCTCGTCCGAGCGGCCGCGGCCGCCGGACTCGACGCCGTCGCGCTGACCGACCACGACACGACCGCGGGGTGGGCGGACGCCACAGCCGCGGCGCGCGAGCTGCCCCTGACCCTGCTGCCCGGCCTCGAGCTGAGCACCCGCATCGGCTGCCGCAGCGTGCACGTGCTCGGCTACCTGGTGGACCCCGAGCACCCCGGACTGGTCGAGGAGACGACCCGGATCCGCGACGGCCGGCTCTCCCGCGCGCACCGCATGGTCGACCGCATCGCCGAGGACCACCCGATCACCTGGGCGGACGTCCTGGCCCAGTCCAGCCCCGGTGCCACGATCGGCCGTCCGCACATCGCCGACGCCCTGGTCGCCCGCGGGCTCGAGTCAGACCGGTCCGCGGCGTTCCGCGGCATCCTGCACCCGGCGTCCGGCTACTACGAACCCCACGAGGCACCGTCGCCCCTGCGCGGCGTCGAACTGATCCGGCAGGCGGGCGGCGTGCCCGTCATCGCGCATCCCGCGGCGTCCTCGCGCGGGATCGTCATCGACGAGCCGATGCTCCGCGACCTGGTCGACGCCGGGCTCGGCGGGCTCGAGGTCGACCACCGCGAGAACCTGGCACACGGCAAGCGCACCCTGCTCGACTGGGCGACGCGCTACGGCCTGTTCGTCACCGGTTCGAGCGACTACCACGGCACCGGCAAGCCGAACCGGCTGGGGGAGCACCGCACCGCACGCGTCTCGTTCGACGCGATCGTGTCCGAGGCGACGGGCAGCGCTCCCGTGGTCGGACCCGGCTCGCGCCTGTCCTGACGCGTCGCGCCGTCCCACCGAAGCGACACATCTCGCTCGACGCGGCTTGACCCATCCGTGAGGGCGACAGATTCCCGCTGACAGTTCGCGGCGACCTGTCGCCCTCGCGGGGCAGTCGGCGGGCGGGGACGACGAAGGGCCCGTCGCGTCAGCGACGGGCCCTTCGGTCTGGAGGCGCTACTCGCCGTCCGACGTGCCCTGCGGTGCCGAGGCGGTCGCCGAGGCATCGCCGGTGCCGGCTCCGCGACGGCGGCGACGGCGACGACGCTTCGCGGCGCCGTCAGTGGAACCACCTTCGACGGCCGAGCCGTCCTCGGTGCCCGCCGCGGTGGTGGGGGCGACCGATTCGGTGGCCGGAGCCTGCGGGGCGGACTGCTCCGAGCCTCCTGACCGGGTGCGGCTGCGCGACCGCGAACGCGACGCGTCACGCGAACCCGAGGCCGGGCGGTCGCTGCTGCGCTTCTCGACGGGGGCGCCAGCCGAGGCGGCGTGCGACGACGAGCCGGGCAGACGGCCCTTGGTGCCCTTGGGGATGTCGAGTTCCTCGAACAGGTGGGGCGACGACGAGTAGGTCTCGACGGGCTCGGGGATGCCGAACTCGAGCGCCTTGTCGATCAGCGTCCACTTGTGCAGGTCGTCCCAGTCGACGAACGTGACCGCGATGCCGGTCTTGCCCGCACGGCCGGTGCGGCCGGCGCGGTGCAGGTACGTGTCCGGGTCGTCCGGGATCGTGTGGTTGATCACGTGCGTGACGTCGTCGACGTCGATGCCGCGGGCGGCGACGTCGGTGGCGATGAGCACGTCACGCTTGCCGGCCTTGAACGCCGCCATCGCACGCTCGCGCTGCTCCTGGTTGAGGTCGCCGTGCACCGCTGCGGCGTTGAACCCGCGGTCCTTCAGCTCCTCGACGAGCTTCGCCGCGGCACGCTTGGTGCGGGTGAAGATCACGGTCTTGCCGCGGCCCTCGGCCTGGAGGATGCGGGCGATGACCTCGTCCTTGTCCAGGGAGTGCGCACGGTAGATGAGGTGCTTGATGTTGGCCTGCATGAGGCCCTCGTCCGGGTCGGTCGCCCGGATGTGCACCGGACGGCTCATGAACCGGCGGGCGAGCGCGACGATCGGCGCGGGCATCGTCGCCGAGAACAGCATCGTGTGCCGCACCTCGGGGACGGCCTGGAAGATGCGCTCGATGTCCGACAGGAACCCGAGGTCGAGCATGCGGTCGGCCTCGTCGAGCACGACCTCCTGCACGTGGGAGAGGTCGAGCAGACGCTGCCGCTGCAGGTCGATGAGCCGCCCGGGCGTGCCGACGACGATCTGGGCACCGGCCTTGAGCTGCTCCACCTGGCCCTCGTAGGCCTTGCCGCCGTAGATCGAGACGACCGTGGTCGGACGGTTCGAGGCCGCGAGCTCGAGGTCCTCGGTGACCTGGACCGCGAGTTCACGGGTCGGGACGACGACGAGCGCCTTCACGCCGTGCGCCGGGTCGGCACCGAGTCGCTGGATCAGCGGCAGGCCGAAACCGAGCGTCTTGCCGGTACCCGTCTTGGCCTGGCCGATGATGTCCTGGCCGGTCAGGCCGAGCGGGATGGTCTGTTCCTGGATCGGGAAGGGCTCGATGATGCCCTTGCCGGCCAGTGCATCGACGATGTCCTGGTCGATGTTGAGGTCTGAGAAAGTCAAAGAATCACCTTAGTTCTGGTGGAAGTCCGGGCCAGTCTACCGACGGGCGCGTGGTCCGGGGCGCTCCGGGGTGCTCCGGGGAGTCGGGCGGTCCGGTCCGGGCGCCGAACGGGGCGACCGGCGGGTCCCACGGGGCGCGCCCTCTATGCTGGTCGGGTGGTGTCGTGGTGGAACCGGAAGCGCGCGGCGCAGCTCGCTGCAGCATGGCTCGCGTCGCGGAACCCGCGCGGAGCCGCACAGGTCAAGCGCCTCGCGCTCGACGACGTCACCCCGGAGCTCGACGTCTACCTCGGGCAGGCCGCGTACCTGCAGCTCTCCGTCTACGAGACGATGGGACGAGCCGGTGCTTCGGCACCGACGCTCTCCGGCCGTCTGGTCACCGGGGTCCTCGCGACCACGGCGCTCGAGCGGCACCGCACGATCGTGGCCGAGATCGAGCGCACCGGCGGGGACCCGGCGGCGCTGATGGCCCCGCACCGCGAGGCGATCGACCTGTTCCTCGAACGGACGAGCGGTGCCGACTGGTACGAGTCGATGCTGACCGGCTACGTGACCGCCGGCATCCTGAACGACCTGTTCGGCAACCTGCTCCGCTCGCTGCCGCTCGACGTGCGGCAGAGGCTGCGGTCGGTGTTCGACGCGCGCGAGGAAGCGGCGGTCGTCGAGGAGCTGACGGCTCACATCGAGGACGACCCGCAGATCGGTTCGCGTCTGGCGATGTGGGGACGCCGTCTGGTGGGCGACACCCTGCTCGTCGCCCGGTCGGCGCTGGCGTCGCACGCCCGCGAGGACCAGGAGCGGCTCGAGCCGGTCTGGACCGAACTCATCGCCGCGCACACCCGACGGATGGACGCGCTCGGGCTGACGGCCTGAGCGGTCGAGCGTCAGGCGCCGCGCGTCTTGAGCTGCTCGTAGTACTCGGCGTCGCGCTTGTCGCGCTGCGTGCCGAGGAGCCACTCGACGACGAGGACGACCACGCCGGACCCCACGAGGGCCACGACCCAGATCCAGGTGCCGTCGTACCGCCACCCGGCCCAGGTCAGCGCTTCCCAGAGCACTGCTGCGGCGATGCCGCCGACCGCTGGGCCGACGAGCACGCCACGGTTCGACCGCCACGGCAGGATCACGTGCGCGACCGCACCGATGATGATGCCGCCGAGGACGGCGAAGAGCAGTTCCACGTCGTCAGGCGACGAAGCCGATGCGCCGTGCCTCTTCCGCGCCGACCTCGACGTACGCCAGGGCCGAGACAGGGACGATGAAGCGACGGCCCTTGTCGTCCTGCAGCGACAGGTGCGTCGACTTGGCGGTGAGCGCCTCGGACACGGCCTTCTCGACCTCGTCCGCGGTCTGGGCGGTCTCGAAGGCGATCTCGCGGGGGCTGTTGATGATGCCGATCTTGATGTCCACGAGCACAGCGTATCCGAGCGGTCCCGTGCGGCATCGGGCGTTCGCCGCGGGCGCACTCGACGGCGTGACGATCGGTGCCCCGCGCGTCAGCAGCGGTGCTGTCGGCGGTCCTGGGTACCGTACGAGCGTGCCGCAGACCACGCTGATGCCCGCTCCCGAGGACACCGGGTTCGCGCGCGCACTGGTCGACGACCCCTCGCAGGCCGCGGTGCTCGCGTTGCCGGACGGCCGTCACGCCGCGGTGATCGGTGCGCCGGGCAGCGGCAAGACGACCACGCTCGCGCGGCTCGTCGCCGACCGGCTGACCCGACCCGACGCGATCACCCCCGACGGCCACGCGACGGTGCTCGCCCTGACCTCGGCGCGGACGGCCGCGACGGCGCTGCGCGACCGGCTCGCTCGGGCGGTCGACCGGGTCGTGCCGGGTGCACTCGCCCGCACCGTGAACTCGCTGGCGTTCCAGATCGTCACCCACGCGGCGTCGGTGCAGGGACAGGAACCCCCGACGCTGCTGACCGGTGGGGAGCAGGACCGGATCATCGCCGACCTGCTCGCGGGCCACGAACTCGACGGAGCCGGACCGGCCTGGCCCGACCCGATCACCGCCGTCGTCCGTGAGCGAGCGGGGTTCCGCACCGCCCTGCGCGACGTCATGATGCGTGCCGTGGCCGCCGGCGTCGAGCCCGACGACATGCGGGAACTCGGCGACGAGCTCGGACGGCCCGAGTGGCGGGCCGTCGGGGACTTCGTGGACGACTACCGCGCATCGGTCACCGCGTTCCGACCGACCGGACTCGACTCCGGCGAACTCGTGGCGTACGCCACCGCCGCGGTGCTGCGGCACGAGCTCCCCGCGAGCATCGCCGCCCTGCGCCTGGTCGTGGTCGACGACACACAGGAACTGGTGGAGGGCGAGATCGCCCTGCTCGGGGCGCTCGCGCGCTCCGGCGTGCAGGTGGTTGCCTTCGGCGACCCGGACATCGCCGCCTCGGCGTTCCGCGGCGCCGAACCGGACGTGCTCGGTCGACTGACCGTGCGACTCGGGGTGGACCGTGTCGACGAGCTGTTCCTCGGCGCGGTGCACCGGCACCCCGCCCCGATCCGCGCCCTGGTCACCGGCGTCACGGGTCGCATCGGCACCGCGGCGGCCGGTCGGCAGCGCAGCGCGTCGGCAGGCGACCAGGATGCGCGGTCCGACGCCGTCGTGCACCTCGAAGCCGCCAGCCGGTCCGCGCTCGTCGTGGCGATCGCCCGTCGACTGCGCGAACACCGCCTGCTCGACGGTGTGCCGTGGCACCGGATGGCCGTGGTCACCCGCAGCGGTGCTGCCATCCCCGAACTCGTCCGGGCACTCTCCGTGGCCGAGGTCCCGGCGACCGCCGGTGCCGCGCCCGTCCGTCCGCGCGACGACTCGGCGGCGCGGGCGCTGCTCGACGCGGCCGCGGTGGCGCTCGACGTCCTGCCGCTCGACGCCGCCCTGGCCACCGCGTTCGCCACCGGACCCCTGGGTGGCCTCGACACCCTGGCGATGCGTCGGCTCCGGCTCGCCCTGCGGCGTGAGGAACTCGCGGGCGACGGCAGCCGCACCGCCGACGAACTGCTCGTCGATGCCCTGGGCGCACCGGAGCGCCTGGCGACGGTGGACGCCGGGTTCGCACGACGAGCGACCCGGCTGGCCCGGAGCCTGGTGCAGGCGCGTGCCGACGCCCAGGCGGGATCGAGCATCGAAGAGATCCTCTGGGGCCTCTGGGAACGCAGCGGTCTTGCAAAGTCGTGGGGCGCCCAGTCCGCCGCCGGTGGGGTCGGCGCCGGGGAAGCCGACCGGCACCTGGATGCCGTCGTCGGCCTGTTCACCGCCGCCAAGCGCTTCGTCGAGCGCACGCCGGACGCCCCTGCACGGGTCTTCGTCGACGACCTGCTCGGCGCCGACCTACCGGAGGACTCGATCGGCCCCGACCGGACCGCCGGCCGGGTGCGGGTACTGACGCCGTCGGCGACGATCGGGCTCGAGTGCGACGTGGTCGTGGTGCTCGGTCTGCAGGACGGCGTCTGGCCCAACACCCGGGTGCGCGGCAGTCTGCTCGACCCGGACGGATTGGTCCGCGCTGCCGCCGGGGTCGAGCGTTCGCGCATCGACGACCGTGCCGCCGTGGTCGCCGACGAACTCCGGCTGTTCGCCCGGGCCGTCTCGCGCGCCACCACCCAGGTCGTCATCGGCACGGTCGCGAACGACGACGAGTCGCCGTCACCCTTCGTCCGGCTCGTCCCGGTGCCGCCGGACCGTCAACCGACCGTCCACCCGCTGTCCCTGCGTGGGCTGGCCGGGTCGCTGCGCCGCCGGGTGGTGGGCTCCGGCGACCACGAGGCTGCGTCCGCCCTGGCCCGCCTGGCCGAGGCCGAGGTCCCCGGGGCGGCTCCGGACGAGTGGTACGGGCTCGCCGAACCGACGACGGACGACCCCCTGGTCGACCTCGACGCCGAGCCCGCGCCCGAGGTCGAGGGCGGCGAGCCGGTCGCCCCGGCAGTATCCGTGTCGCCGTCGCGGATCGGCACCTTCGAGGAGTGCCCGGTGCACTGGTTCGCGCAGACCTTCGGCGGCGGTGCCCCGAGCCCGGCGATGGGCATCGGCACGATCGTGCACGAAGCGATGGAGCACGCCACCGAGATCGACGTCGAGTCGCTGTGGGAGCGGGTCGAGGCGCGGTGGGACGAGCTCACGTTCGAGTCGCCCTGGGTCGCCGACCGCGAACGTGCCCGGACCCGGCGGATGATCGAGGGGCTGAGCGACTACCTCCGCACCTTCGCCAGCGCCGGTCGCAGGCTGCTCGGCGCCGAGACCTCGTTCGCGCTCGTGACCGGGCCAGCCCGGATCCGGGGGAGCATCGACCGCATCGAGGTCGACCCCGAGGGGCGCGTGAGCGTCGTCGATCTGAAGACCGGCCGTTCGATGCCCAGCGAGAAGAACGACATGCCGGAACACCCGCAGCTCGGCGCCTACCAACTCGCGGTCGAGGACGGCGCGGTCGAGGGCGTGCCGGCGGGGTCTCCGATGACCGACGCCCGGCTGGTCTTCGTCCAGAACCCCCGCGGCGGACAGGCGTACTCCGAGCGGACCCAGCACGCGTTCGACGCCGAGGCGCGCGAGGCCTACCGCGAGCGGTTGCACGGAGTGGCGCGGGGCATGGCCGGCCGGACCTTCGTGGCGAACGTGGACGACCACTGCGAGAAGGCCCGGACCGGGGTCGAGTGCCGGATCCACGTGGTGGCGGAGGTGACCTGGTGAGCGACGCGGCGGACACGACCGACACGGCGGGCACGACCGACACGGCGGACACGACCGACACGGCTGCCGCTGCACCGCCCGTCATCCGGCACGGCGCCGACGCCATCGCCGACGCTCTCGGCCGCCCCCGTCCCACCGCCCAGCAGCGCGCCGTCATCGAGTCACCGCTCGTGCCGGCGCTGGTCGTCGCCGGTGCCGGCAGCGGGAAGACCGAGACGATGGCCTCGCGCGTCGTCTGGCTGCTGGCCAACGGACTCGTCCGCCCCGACGAGGTCCTCGGTCTGACCTTCACCCGCAAGGCCGCCGGCGAGCTCTCCGTCCGCATCAACGACCGCATCCGTGCGCTCGAGGACGTGGGGTTGATCACCCCCGGGGACGCCTTCGAAGCGCCCACCGTCTCGACGTACAACGCCTTCGCCAACGCGGTCTTCCGCGAGAACGCCCTGCTCGTCGGGCGTGACGGCGAGTCCCAGGTGCTGACCGAACCGTCGGCCTGGCAGCTCGCCCGTCGGGTGGTGGTGGCCGCCCGCGACGACCGGCTCGCCGGACTCGACCGCGACGTCGACACCCTGACCGCAGCCGTGGTCGCGCTCGCCGGTGCCACCTCGGAACACCTCGTCGAGCCGGAGGACCTGCGCCGGTTCGCGATCGAGTTCTCGGAGCTGCTCGAACTCCCCGGCAACCGCGGCAAGCCGTACAAGGCGATCACCGACGCGGTCGCCGCGATCGGCGCCCTCGAACCCCTGGCCGACCTGGTCGCCGAGTTCCGACGACAGAAGGTCGACCGCGGGTTCGTGGAGTTCTCCGACCAGATCGCCCTCGCGCTCGCCGCGGCCGAGTCGGCCCCACGCGTCGTCACGGACCTGCGGAGCCGGTACGGCGTGGTGCTCCTCGACGAGTACCAGGACACCTCGGTGGTGCAGACCCGGTTCCTCGCCCGGCTGTTCCGCGGGCACTCGGTGATGGCGGTCGGCGACCCGCACCAGTCGATCTACGGGTTCCGCGGTGCGAGTGCCGCGAACCTCGCCCGGTTCCCGCACGACTTCGGCGGCGACGAACCCGGCGTGGCCGAACCCGTCACCTTCGCGCTGTCGACCAGCTGGCGGAACCCGGTGGACGTGCTCGCGGGGGCGAACGCGATCGTGTCACCGCTGTCCGAGGCGTCCGAGGTCGACGTCGAACGGCTCTCGCCCCGGCCGGGTGCGGACGCTGGCACCGTGCGGGTGGTGTTCCCCGAGACCCTGCCGGAAGAGGCCGACGAGGTCGCGGGGTGGTTCCAGGACCACCGCAGGCAGAACCCGGCGGGCTCGATGGCGCTGCTGCTGCGGGCTCGGAAGGACCTCGCGGCGTTCACGGCGGCGCTCGGTGCCCGTGGGGTGCCGTACCACGTGCTCGGCACCGGCGGACTGCTCCAGCGTCCGGAGATCGTCGACCTGGTGGCGTGCCTGCGCGTCCTGCACGACCCGGCGGCCGGCAACGACCTGATCCGGCTGCTCGCGGGTGCACGGTGGCGGGTCGGGGCGGCGGACATCGTCGCCCTGCACCAGCTCGCCCGGTGGCTGTTCCAGCGCGACCACACCCAGCAGCGCCTCGACGACGACCTGACCGCGGCCTTCCGTGCATCGGTTGCTGCCGGGGAGCACGGGTCGATCGTCGACGCCCTCGACTTCGTCGCGACCGCACCCGACGAGCACGGCGCGCTCGAGGGCATCACCCCCGCGGGTCGCAGCCGGATGCGCGCGCTCGGCGGGCAGCTCGCGATGCTCCGCTCACGCGCGGGGAGCGACCTGGTCGACTTCGTGACGCTCGTCGTGCAGGAGATGCGACTCGACATCGAGGTCGCCGCGCACGAACAGGGCAGCGGCGCGTACCTCGACGCCTTCATCGACGAGCTCGCCGGTTTCGTGTCGACCGACGACCGCGCCGACCTCGGTTCCTTCCTCGGGTGGATCGACGCCGCAGCCCGACGGGACGACATGGGCCCGCGGTCCGAGGAGCCCGAGGCCGGCACCGTGCAGATCCTGACGATCCACGGGTCCAAGGGGCTCGAGTGGGACGCCGTCGCAGTGCCCCGGATGGTCGAGGGCGGCCTGCCGGCGCGTCCGCAGGAGGGCTCGTCGGGTTGGCTCGGGTTCGGCCGACTGCCGTACGAGTTCCGTGGAGACGCCGCCGAGCTGCCGCGACTCGCATGGCGCGGGCAGGAGACCCAGAAGGACGTCACCACGGCGATCGACGCCTTCAAGGAACAGGTGAAGGCCCGCAACGAGGACGAGGAACGCCGGCTCACCTACGTCGCCCTGACCCGTGCCAAGCACGACCTGCTGGTGTCCGGCTCGTTCTGGGCGGGCGGGGTCCGACCCACCGAGCCGAGCCGCTACCTGCGCGACCTGGTGGACGCCGGCGTCATCGACGGTGCGGCGATCCCGGAGACGACGGTGCACGACGAGAACCCGATGGGGGAGAGCGGCGCGACCCAGACCTGGCCGCACGTGCCGTTCGGGCAGCGTGCGCCGCGGGTCCTGGCTGCCGCCGAGCGGGTGCGGAACGCGAACCCCGGTGCCGCGGGGCGCTTCGCTGCGGACATCGACCTGCTGCTCGCCGAACGGCACGCCACCCGGAACGCGAAGCACGCGGTCGCCGTCCCGCACCGGGTCCCGGCGTCGGGCTTCAAGGACTACCTGACCGAACCCGACTCCGTGGCCGAGCGGCTCCGCCGGCCGATGCCGGAGCGCCCGTACCGCGCCACCCGGCTCGGCACGCTGTTCCACCAGTGGGTGGAACAGCGGGCACGGAGCGGCGGCGCGCTCGAGACGCTCGACGTGTGGGACGGCGAGCTCGACCTCGATGCCGACGACCTCGCCGATTCGTCGCCGGACGCCGTGGTCACCGACGACGACGCCCGTCGCCTCGCGGACTTCCAGGCGACGTTCGCCGGCTCACGGTGGGCGGGGCTGACGCCGATCGAGGTCGAGCGCGAGATCCACATCCCGTTCCTCGGGCACAGCGTCGTCTGCAAGCTCGACGCCGTGTACGAGATCGACGGGCGCGCCGAGGTGGTCGACTGGAAGACGGGCAAGGCGCCGTCGGGGGTGGACGACCTGGCCCGCCGCACCCTGCAGCTCGCGTTGTACCGCGTCGCCTACGCCGAGTTCACCGGGCGGCCGCTCGACCAGGTCGACGCGGTGTTCTACTTCGTCGCCGACGACTTGGAGGTCCGTCCGACCGAGCTGCTCGACCGCGCCGGACTCGAGCGTGCGTGGTCCGAGGCCATCGGCTGACGTCCTGCGGGCGCGCTGCGCCCGTCGCGCGCGCTGCGCCCGTGTCGCGCGCCGCCCGTGTCGCGCTCCGCCCTGGAGGCCCGGTGCCGGTCCGCCGGACCCGCGCCGGGCCTCCAGGCGGTCGCGTCCACGACTCCTGCCGCACGTTGATGAGCAGGAATGGTCGGGTGTGCCGCAGCGACCCGACCATTCCTGCTCACGAAGCGTCAGCCGTGGCGGCGTTCGGTGGAGGACAACAGCTGCTCCACCTCGCCGATCTCCATCGTCTCCGGCGACACGGACTGCAGCGGTTCCGCACTCGGGGCGTGCACCGCGTCGACCAGGCGGTGCATCATCGCGACGGCGTCGTCGACGACCTCGGTGCTCTTCGCCTGCACGCCGTGCAGCAGCCAGTGCGCCGTCTCGAGTTCGTGGTGCACGCGTGCACGCTGTGCGAGCTGGCGGTCGCGTCCGCCGCCGTTCGCCTCGTAGGCGCTGAGGACGGTGTCAAAGGCATCGCGGCGGCCGGCGAGCACCCAGGCGAGGTCCTTCGCCGGGTCGCCGAGCCGCAGCTCGCCCCAGTCGAGGATCCCGGTCACCGCGTCGCCGTCGACGAGCAGGGCGCCGGTGCCGAGCGAACCGTGCACGACGGTCGGCGTGAACTGCCAGAGCTGCTGGTCGCGGGCGGCACCCTCCCAGCGTTCGACGAGCGCGGCGGGGACGAGCTTGGTCGCCACGGCGCGGTCCATCACCGAGACGGCGGACCGGAGCACCTCGAACGGCGTGAGCGACGGCAGGCCGGCGTCGGAGACGAAGCTCGTCGGCAGCTGGTGGATCGCGGCGAGTGCACGGCCGACGCTGGTGGCGAGGTCGGGGCGCTCGACGAGCGACGCGAGGGTCGGGTGAGCCCCGGCCAGCCGCGTCGTGACGATGGCGCGCGTCGACCCGATCGGCGCCTGGCCGCGGTACTCGGCGACGCCGAACGGCAGGCGCGTGCGGATGCCGGCGCTCAGCGCGCGGATGGCGACGAGGTCGGCCGACTGCCGCGCCTCGGCGCGCTGGTTCCGGGGGCGGCGGATGACGATCTCGGTGCCGTCGGCGTTGCGGAGGAGCGCCGACTCGTAGTCGCCGGCCGCGGCCGAGCCGAGCGTGCGCGTGCCCGTGACGAGGAGACCTGGAACGGCCGTCGTCGCCAACGCGGCTAGAGTGAACTGGGATCCCGCCATGCCCCTCAGGGTAGGCGCGTGACGCGTGCACGGCTGCACGCCACGCTGTTCGGCGGCCCGCACGCCCACCGCACGTCTCCTGCACGTCCGCACCCGATCCGAGGAGCTCTCCCGCCGTGACCGTCGAGTTCGCCGCCCGGCTCCCGCTCTCCCGCAACGAACTCGACCGCGACGCCGAGTTCCGCACGACCGACGACGTCGAGCGGGTCCTGCGCGAGGACGAGCACACCCGGTACCTGCCGGTGCGTGGTGCCGAGATGCTCCGGAACGCCGACGGCACCCTGCGCTTCGTGACCGCGACGGAGATCCCGGTCGACACCGTGACCCTGTACCTCGGCCGTGCGGTGTCGGACGCCGCCGATGCCCCGGCGGGTACCCGCTTCGTCGCCGCCCTGATCGACAGCGCGACGGCCACCGCCATCGAACCCGACGACGACGCCTGGCAGAGCCTCCGGATGTTCGGCACCGAGCTCTCGCCGCGCGACCAGGGCCTGGCGGTCGAAGCCGTCGCGATGGCCAACTGGCACGCCGTGCACGGCTTCTCGCCGCGCACCGGGTCGCCCACCGCCGTCGTGAGCGGCGGATGGGTCCGCCGCGACCCCGAGGGGCACGACCTCTTCCCGCGCACGGACGCGGCGATCATCGTCGGGGTCGTCGACGCCGACGACCGGATCCTGCTCGGTTCCAACGCCGCGTGGGACGCCGACCGGTACTCGCTGCTGGCCGGGTTCGTCGAGCCGGGGGAGTCGCTCGAGGACGCCGTCCGCCGCGAGGTCTGGGAGGAGTCCGGCGTCCGTGTCGAGGAGCCCGAGTACCTCGGCTCGCAGCCGTGGCCGTTCCCGGCGTCGCTGATGGTGGGCTTCCGTGCCCGCGCAGCCGGCGGCGACCCGACGACCGCCCGCCCCGACGGCGTGGAGATCCTGGACGTCCGGTGGTTCTCGCGCGACGAGATCCGCGAGCGCGCCGGCGACACCCTGCTGCTGCCGGGACGCACCTCGATCGCCCGCGCCATCATCGAGGAGTGGTACGGCGGGCCGCTGGACCTGCCGTGAGCGTCACCGGTCCGCGCGGTGCAACGGGTGCCGGGGCAGTCGAGCCCCGGCCGCCGTCGCCCGACGAACTGCTCGCCGCGCTCGACGCCGAGCAGCGGACGGTCGCCCGCACCCTGCTCGGTCCGGTCGCCGTGCTCGCCGGCGCCGGGACGGGCAAGACCCGCGCGATCACGCACCGGATCGCCTACGGCGTCGCCACCGGGACCTACGCGCCGAACCACGTCCTCGCGCTGACCTTCACGACCCGTGCCGCAGGCGAACTGCGGTCGCGCCTGCGCGCGCTCGGGGCCGGGACGGTCCAGGCGCGCACCTTCCACGCCGCCGCGATGGCGCAGCTCAGCTACTTCTGGCCGGACACCGTCGGCGGGCACGCCCCCAAGATCGTCGAGTCCAAGGGGCGGATGATCGCCCACGCCGCGGACACGGTCGGCATGCACGTCGACACCCCGGTGCTCCGCGACCTGGCCGCCGAGGTCGAGTGGCGCAAGGTGCAGATGCTCTCGCTCGACGAGTACGAAGCCGCCGCCGCCGACCGGGTGATGCCGCGCGACACCACGCCGCGCCGGGTCATCGACCTGATGAAGGCGTACGAGCGACTGAAGGACGACCGGCGGCAGCTGGACTTCGAGGACGTCCTGCTGGCGACCCTCGGCATGGTCGAGTCCGAGCCCCGCGTGGCGTCGTACGTGCGGCAGCAGTACCGGTTCTTCGTCGTCGACGAGTACCAGGACGTCTCGCCCGTGCAGCACGACCTGCTGCGGGCCTGGCTGGGCGGCCGTGACGACCTGTGCGTCGTCGGCGACGCCAGTCAGACCATCTACTCGTTCGCCGGCGCCTCGAGCGACTACCTGCTCGGGTTCGGGTCGGAGTTCCCGCGCGGGTCGGTCCTGCGCCTCGAGCGGAACTACCGCTCCACCCGCGAGGTCGTGTCCGCGGCGAACACGCTGATGCGCGGCCAGCCCGGCGCGCTCGACCTGGTGGCCCAGAGCCAGGAACCGGGCCCGGAACCGGTCGTGCTGGCCTGCGTCCACGACGGTGACGAGGCACAGACCATCGCCCGGCGCATCGCCGAGCTCGTCGGGGCCGGAGCGTCCTACGGGGACTGCGCCGTGCTCTTCCGCGTCGGGGCGCAGTCCGCTGCGCTCGAGTCCGCGCTCGGCCGGAACGGCATCCCCTACCGCGTGCAGGGCGGGACCCGGTTCTTCAACCGCCCGGAGGTCAAGCTCGCCGTCCACCACATGCGCGGCGAGGCGATCCGGCAGACCGACGACGAGTTGACCCGACGGGTCCGGCTGGTGCTGCAGGTCAGCGGCTGGACGGAGACGCCGCCGGAGGGCACCGGCGCAGTCCGTGAGCAGTGGGAAGCGTTGCAGGCGATCATGGGCCTGGCCGAGGACGCCCCCGCCGGCACGACGATGCAGCAGTTCACCCAGGACCTGGTGGACCGTGCGGCGACGCACCACGAGCCCGAGGTCGATGCCGTCACGCTCGCGACGCTGCACTCGTCGAAGGGTCTGGAGTGGCCGCACGTGGTCATCGCCGGCGCTGCCGAGGGGCTCCTGCCGATCTCGCACGCGTCGACCGACACCGAGGTGGACGAGGAACGACGCCTGTTCTACGTCGGGCTGACGCGCGCCCGCCGTTCGGTCACGATCACGTGGTCGCAACAGGGCTCCACGCGTGGGGGAGCCCGGGCTCCGAGTCGGTTCCTGGCAGCGCTCGGCACGCGCACCGCGGATGGGGCCGGACCGGCGAACGGCTGACCGACAGGTCGTCGCGCTCGAAGACGAGCTGGTCGGGGTCGGCTCGTTGCGTCCGGAGCGGGAGCCGTTCCAGCAGCATCCGCGTCGTGGCGGCGGCCACCGCCGCCGACCGCCACGGTGACAGCGGTGTCGGGTGCCGCCCCCACACCTGGGCCGCGATGGCCGGCCAGGCCGGGTCGTCGTCGACGCGTGCGTACTCAGCACACTGGAGGCACGGCCCGGCTCCCGGCACGACGAACGGACCGAGACGGACGCGTCCGTCGCCGACGACGACCGCCAGGTGCGGCACACCCCGGCGGGTCCACGCGGCGCGGAGCGCCGGGTCGACGACGTGGTCGGCCACCACCACGGCCAGGCGTGGTTCGGGCTCGGGCAGCACGATCGGCCCTCCGGCGGGCGCGGTGGTGCGGCTGACCGTCACGCCCTCGCCGGACAGGAACGTCGCCACGGCGTCGGCGAGGACACCGGTGCCGTGCACCTCGATGCGTTCGAGCGGCTCGGGCAGGACCTCGACCACCGCGGGCGACGCGGCCCCGAGCACACCGGCAGCACGTTCCGGCGAGCACCCCGACGCGGCCGCCAGGCCTGCCAGCACGTCGTGGCCGGTCTCGCGTCGCAGACCGTCGAGGAACCGTTCTTCCCCCGTGGTGGGCACCGCGACGACCGCGCGTGGAGGATCGACCCCGAGCTGGACCGTGGCGGGGTCACGCCAGACGAACTCGAGCGTCGGATCGATGCGGATGCCCATGACCCCACGGTGCCGGAGTGCGCGGCACGCGTGGGGTCACCAGGAGGATCTGTGGAGAACTCAGCGGGGCTGGTCGCCCGTGTCGTTCCCGGGCTCGTCGCCCGCTCCACCCTCGGTGTCGTCGGCCACGCGGCCGGACTCGTCCTCGTGCGGACGCGCACCGGTCGAGTCGTTCAGCAGGTCCTCGAGGGCCTTGTCGAACGCGTCGTCCTCGTCGGTCTGGGACGGGTTCCGCAGCCGTGCGACGAGGGCATCGGGTGCGTCGACGTCGTCCGAGGTCGGCACCAGGTCGAAGTGCGACCAGAGGGCGTCACGCTGTTCGGCCCCGAGCTCGTCCGTCACCCGCTGCCACATAGCGGCAGCTTCACGCAGACGACGCGGACGCAGCTCGAGGCCGACGAGTGTCGCGAACGCCGACTCGGCCGGGCCGCCGGCCGCACGGCGACGGCGCACCATCTCGGCGATCGCTCCGGCCTTGGGGAGACGGACCGTGGCCGCGGCGGTGACCGTGTCCACCCAGCCCTCGACCAGGGCGAGCATCGTCTCGAGTCGGGCGAGCGCGGCGTCCTGCTCGGCGGTCCGCGGCGGGATGAGGGCACCCGAGGCGAGTGCGTCGCGCAGCTGCTCCTGGTTGGTCGGGTCGATGTCGGCCGCGAGTTCCTCGACGCGGTCGAAGGGGATGTGGATGCCCCGCGCGTAGTCCGTGATGGACGAGATGATGTGCAGCCGGAGCCACCGTGCCGACCGGAAGAGCCGGGCGTGGGCGAGTTCGCGGACCGCGAGGTAGATGCGGACCTCGTCCTCGGAGACGTCGAGGCCCTCGGCGAACTCGGCGACGTTCTGGGGCAGGAGTGCCGCGACCTGCTCGTCGAGGAGCGGCACGCCGACGTCACCGCCGGAGACGACCTCCTTCGACAGCTGCCCGACGACCTGGCCGAGCTGGATCGCGAACAGCGCCCCGCCGATGCCGCGCATCGCCTTCGAGACGTCGCCGAGCATCGCCTTGAGCTGCTCGGGAGCACGCTGGTCGATCGCCTCGGTCAGGGCATCGGCGATGCTGAAGGCCACCGGCTCGGCGATCTGCGTCCACACCGGGACGGTCGCCTTGGCCCACTGCTCACGCGTGTAGAGACTCGGGGTCGCGGTCAGCTCGGCGACGGTCGTGACCTCGTCGAGCCACAGCGCGGCGACCTGGAACGCCTGGTCGGCCGCCTGCGAGGTGGCCGGGTCGACGGGGTGGCCGCCGTCCCGAGCGATCGCGCTGGCGCGTTCCGCGGTGGCCGAGAAGTCGATGCCGTCACCGCCGGACTGCGCGGCACGCTGGAGCTGGCTCATCAGGTTCGCCACGGATGCCGGGTCGTTCGGCAGACCGGCGGCACCGGCGAGCTGCGACGGGTCGATCTGCCCCTCGCCCGAGAGCAGCTTGCGCAGCATCTCCTGGAAGTCGTCGTCCGGCCCCGGCTGTGGTTCATCAGGCATGCCGACTACGCTAATCGCTGCTCACGGGGCCGCACCTGGGATGCCCCCGTGGGAACGCCCGAAGCGCTGCGCCCAGGGCGAACAGCCCCGTCGCGAGACGCGGGCGACCACCCTGCCTCCAGGCTCGGGTGCCCACCTCGGAAGGACCCCGCGTGACCCTCTTCGCCCCCGCGCCCCGTCGTCGCTCGCGTGCCCGGACCGTCGGGTGGGCGTTCCTGATCGGCGCGGTCGTGCTGGGACTGCTGGCGAGCCTGCTGCCCAGCCCGTACCTCATCGAGGTCCCCGGGCCGGTCTACAACACGATCGGCACCCAGGAGCAGGGGACGGGCAAGGACGCGAAGGACGTCAAGCTCATCCAGGTGTCTGGCCACGAGACGTACCCGACGGCCGGCGCCCTCGACATGCTCACCGTCGGCATCCAGGGCGACGCCACGAACCGCCCGTCGTGGACCAGCGTGATCCGCGCGATCTTCACCAGGTCGCAGGCGGTGATCCCGGTCGAGGCGATCTACCCGAGCGGCACCACGACCGAGCAGGTGAACGAGCAGGACTCCGCCGACATGCAGGCGTCGCAGCAGTCAGCCGTCGCCGCCGCGCTCATCCAGCAGGGGAACGACCTGCCCACGGAACTCGAGGTCAGCGCCGTGCAGGAGGGCTCAGCGGCCGACGGCACGATCGAGAAGGGCGACGTCATCACGGCGTTCGACGGCAAGTCGCTCACGACCAACGCCGACGCAGTGAGCCTGCGCGAAGCCGTCGCGCAGCACGGCACCTCGAGCCCCGCGACCGTCACCGTCGAACGGGACGGCGCGACGAAGGACGTCCGGGTGACGCCGCGCAGCGAGCAGGGCACGGCGCTGCTCGGGGTCGGCGTCACCGAGCGCTACGAGTTCCCCTTCAAGGTGTCGATCCGCCTGCAGGACGTCGGCGGTCCGTCCGCCGGCATGATGTTCGCGCTCGGGATCATCGACGAGATCACGCCGGGCAAGCTGAACGGCGGCAAGCACGTCGCGGGCACCGGCACGATCACGGCGGCCGGCGAGGTCGGCCCCATCGGCGGGATCCGGCAGAAGCTCTACGGTGCCGCGGACGCGGGCGCCACGGTGTTCCTCGCCCCCGCGGACAACTGCGACGAGGTCGTCGGGCACGTGCCGGACGGGCTCGACGTCTACAGCGTCTCCACGCTCGACCAGGCCGTCACCGACCTGCAGACGATCGCCGACGGCGGGAGCACCGCGAAGCTCGCTCGCTGCGGGTCCTGATCCGGTCCTGAGCCCCCGTACAGGTTCACGCTCGGTCCGGTCCCATAGGATCAGTGTCACTGACGGCCCGCCGCGAGCCGGGCCCGCCGGTCCGACACGTCTGGAGCACATCAAGTGACGACAACCTCGTCCACCTCGGGGCGGCGTTCGCCGCGGGTCCCCATCGTGGTCACGATCATCGTGCTGGCCGCACTGGTGATCGCCTTCTTCATCTTCGCCAGCCTGTACACCGACTACGCGTGGTTCGCGCAGCTCGGGTTCCAGCAGGTCCTCACCACCCGGTGGATCGCCGGGACCCTGATGTTCCTGGCGGGCTTCCTCGGCATGGCGGTCCCGGTCTTCGTGAGCATCGCGCTCGCGTTCCGGTTCCGGCCGGTCTACGCGAAGCTCAACTCGCAGCTCGACCGCTACCAGCAGGTCATCGAGCCGCTGCGGCGCGCCGTGATGATCGGCATCCCCGTGGTCCTCGGCATCTTCGCCGGGCTCTCGACCGCGGGCCGCTGGAGCATGGTCCTCGAGTACTTCAACCGCACGCCGTTCGGCAAGACCGACCCGCAGTTCGGACTGGACATCGGGTTCTACGTGTTCGAGCTGCCGTTCTGGCGCTCGATCGTGGCCTACTCGTCGGCCGTCGTCCTCATCGCCGGCCTCGCCGCGCTCGCTGCGAGCTACCTCTACGGTGCGCTCCGCTTCGGTGGTCGCGAGGTCCGGATCTCCCGTGCCGCACGCATCCAGCTGGCGGTCACGGCGGCGCTCTACATCGCGCTGCAGGCCGTCAGCCTCTGGCTCGACCAGTACGCGGCGCTGACGAAGTCGAACTCGCTCATCACCGGTGCCCAGTACACCGACGTCAACGCGGTCATCCCCGGCCGCGAGATCATGGCGGGCATCGCGGCGATCGTCGCGCTGCTCTTCATCGTCACGGCGGTCATCGGCCGCTGGCGCATCTCGATCGTCGGCACGGGCCTGCTGCTCGTCGCCGCGATCGTCGTCGGCGGCATCTACCCGTGGGTCGTCCAGCGTCTGCAGGTGAAGCCCTCGGAGCGCACCTTCGAGTCCGCCTACATCGAGCGGAACATCAAGGCCACGCGAGACGCCTACGGTGTCGCCGGCGTCGAGGAACAGAACTACGACGCCACGACCGAAACGAGCTCGGGTGCGCTCGCGAAGGACGCGCAGACCACGGCCAACATCCGTCTCATCGACCCGAAGATCGTCTCCGACACGTTCAGCCAGCTGCAGCAGTACCGGCAGTACTACCAGTTCCCGAAGGAGCTCGACGTCGACCGCTACGACGTCAAGGGCGAGACCGAGGACACCGTCATCGCGGTCCGCGACATCGACCTCGCCGGGCTCAGCTCGGCCGCGAACACGCAGTACAACCGGGCGTTCGTCTACACCCATGGCTACGGCGTCACCGCGGCCTACGGCAACCAGCGCGCGAGCGACGGCAAGCCGGTGTTCCTCGAGTCCGGCATCCCGTCGAACGGTGCACTGGGCGACTTCCAGCAGCGCGTGTACTTCGGTGAGACCTCGCCGCCCTACTCGATCGTCGGTGCGCCGAAGGGCACGAAGGACGTCGAGCTCGACTACCCGTCCGGTTCGGACGACGACAACGGCGGGAACGCGACCACCACCTACGCCGGCGACGGCGGTCCGAGCCTCGGCAACTTCTTCAACCGGCTCGTGTACGCCGCGAAGTTCCAGTCGGAGCAGATCCTGCTCTCGAACGCGGTGAACAAGGACTCGCAGATCCTCTACGACCGCGACCCGATCACCCGCGTGCAGAAGGCGGCGCCGTACCTGACCGTCGACAGCGACGCCTACCCGGCGATCGTCGACCACCGCATCCAGTGGGTGGTGGACGGCTACACGACGAGCGACGCGTACCCGTACTCGCAGAGCCAGAGCCTGTCGGACAGCATCGCCGGCGCCGAGTCCTCGACGTACCGCACCGACCAGGTGAACTACATCCGGAACTCGGTGAAGGCCACCGTCGACGCCTACACGGGCAAGGTGACGCTGTACACGTGGGACACGAAGGACCCGGTCCTGAAGACGTGGCAGAAGATCTTCCCGACGTCGATGAAGCCGGTGTCGAGCATGAGCGCCGAACTCCTCGACCACGTGCGGTACCCGACGGACCTGTTCAAGGTGCAGCGCTCGATCCTCGGGACGTACCACGTGACCAACGCCAACTCGTTCTACTCGGGTGACGACGCGTGGAACACCCCGCAGGAACCGACCAGCACGGCGACGTCGGACAGTGACGCCGACACCGCGGCGACGTCGACGAACGCGCTCGGCGCGCAGACGACGACGACCGCCAACAGGGCGAACCTGCAGGACCCCTACTACCTGACGATGAAGGTGCCGGGGCAGGGGACGGCGTACTCGCTGTACACGACCTACATCCCTCAGCAGTCGGCCGGGGCGAACAACCGCAACGTGCTGACCGGCTACCTGGCGGTGAACTCCGACGCGGGTGGTGCCGGCAAGGGCGAGAAGGCGTCGGGCTACGGCAAACTCACGCTGTTGACGATGCCGAAGACCGACAACATCCCGGGCCCCGGGCAGGTGCAGAGCCTCTTCAACGGTGACTCGACCGTGTCGCAGGAGCTGAACATCCTGAAGCGGGGCAACTCGACCGTGAAGCAGGGCAACCTGCTCACGCTGCCGGTCGGCGGTGGGTTCCTCTACGTGCAGCCCGTCTACGTCCAGTCGACCTCGAGTGGTTCGTACCCGCTGCTGCAGAAGGTCCTCGTGGCCTTCGGCGACAAGATCGCGTTCGAGGACACCCTCGACGAGGCGCTGAACTCGCTGTTCGGCGGCGACTCCGGTGCCGCGGCTGGCGACTCCGGCGCGAGCGGCAGCGGTTCCGGTAGCGGTTCCGGTTCCGGTTCCGACAGCGGATCCGGCTCCGACACGGGGTCCGGCTCCGACACGGGGTCCTCGGGCTCCGGATCGACCGGCTCGACCGGATCGACCGGCTCGACCGGCTCGACCGGCTCGACCGGCTCGACCGACAACGACGCCCTGCAGGAAGCCCTGGCCGACGCCAAGGCAGCCCTGCAGGACCGCCAGGAGGCCTACGCCGACAACGACCTGGTCGCCGCGGCGGAAGCCGACCAGCGCCTCCAGGACGCGATCGAGGCCGCCACGGCAGCCGAGAACGGCAACTGACACACCGTGGCGGGGCACTCGATTTGTGTCCCGCCACGGCCCCGTGTAGGCTTCTAAACGTGCCGCGGGGTGGAGCAGTTCGGTAGCTCGCTGGGCTCATAACCCAGAGGTCGTAGGTTCAAATCCTGCCCCCGCAACCAAGCGTCACATGAAGGCCCCGGTCCAACAGGACCGGGGCCTTCTTCGTGTCCCCGCCGCGAGACGCCCCGCCGCGAGACGCGAGACGCGAGACGCGAGACGCCCGGCGCAGGACGCCCAGCCGCAGGCCCGCCCGCCGCAGACCCCCGGGTACGCTCGCCGCATGGCCACCCTCACGATCGCGGCGGCGCAGTTCGCCCCCGTGGACGACCCCGTCGCCAACCTCGACACGGTGCGCACCGCCGCGGTCGACGCGGCGGCCCGCGGCGCGGACCTCCTCGTCACGCCGGAGTACACCTCCTACTTCACCGCCGACATCGACGATCGGTTCGTGGCGGCCGCGCAGCCCCTGGACGGTCCGTTCGTCTCCGGCCTCCGCGACATCGCCCGCGAGACCGGCATCGCCCTGGTCGTCGGGGTCGCCGAGTCGGCGGACACGCCGGAGCGCTTCCGGAACACCCTGGTCGCGGTGCTCCCGTCGGGCGACCTGGCGGCGACGTACCGGAAGGTCCACCTCTACGACGCCTTCGGCTCGCGGGAGTCGGACCGCATCGAGTCCGGCGACCCGCAGCAGCTGCCGGTCTTCGACCTCGGCGGAGTCCGCGTCGGGCTCGAGACCTGTTACGACCTGCGCTTCCCCGAGGTCACGCGACGGCTCGCCGCTCCCGAGACCGGAGCGGCCGACGTCGTCGTCCTCCCGGCGGAGTGGGTGCGCGGCCCCGGCAAGGAGCACCACTGGCGCACCCTCCTCACCGCGCGGGCGATCGAGAACACCGTCTGGGTCGTCGGGGTCGGGCAGACGCCGCCGATCGGGATCGGCGGCTCGGTCGTCCTCGACCCGTCGGGCGTCGCGGTCGCCTCGGCCGGTGCCTCGCCGACCACGCTCACCGCCACGATCGACACCACCGTCACCGACGCCGTCCGACGGGTGAACCCGTCGCTGTCGCTGCGGCGCTACGACGTCGCACCGCGCACCCTGCCTGGAGGCGCGGGGCAGCCCTGACGCGTCGGTCGCGTCCCCGACGCGGTCGCGTCTCAGGCGCGGGGACGCGCTCCGAGGGTTGCCAGACGCGCGGCGGCGTCCTCGAGGACACTCCGGCGCTTGCAGAACGCGAAGCGCACCAGGGACCGGTAGCCGGAGACCCGGTCCGGGCGGACGAACGCCGAGACCGGCACGCCCGCGACACCGGCCAACGCGGGCAGTTCGAGGCAGAACGCACGGGCGTCGTCGTACCCGAGCGGTGCGGCGTCGGCGAGCACGAAGTACCCGCCGTCGGGTCGCATCACGTCGAAGCCCGCCGCCGTCAGTCCGTCGGCGAGCAGTTCGTGCTTCGCGCGCAGGTCGGCGGCGATGCCGGTGAAGACTGCGTCGGGCAGACGGAGTCCCACGGCGACGGCCGGTTGGAAGGGCGCGCCGTTCACGAAGGTCAGGTACTGCTTCACCGTCGTGATCGCGTCGACGAGTGCCGGGGGAGCGGTGAGCCAGCCGACCTTCCACCCGGTCGTGTTGAAGGTCTTGCCGGCGCTCGAGACCGACACCGTCCGCTCGGCGGCGCCCGGCAGGGTCGCGATGGGCGTGTGCGGGACGTCGAACGTCAGGTGTTCGTAGACCTCGTCCGTGATGATCACCGCGTCGCGCTCGGTGGCCAGGTCGACGATCGTCTGCAGCACCTCGGTGGGCAGGACCCGGCCGGTCGGGTTGTGCGGGGTGTTCACGAGCACGGCGCGGGTGCGGTCGGTGAAGGCCGCGCGGAGCGTGCGCTCGTCGGGCAGGAAGTCGGGCGCGGTGAGCGGGACCGTGACGTGCACCCCGCCGGCCAGCCGGATGAGCGCGCCGTAGGCGTCGTAGAACGGCTCGAAGGTGATCACCTCGTCACCGGGTTCGACCAGCGCGAGGATCGTGGCGGCCAGCCCCTCGGTGGCACCGGCGGTGACGAGGACCTCGCGGTCGGGGTCCACCTCGAGCCCGTACCACCGCTGCTGGTGCTCGGCGATCGCCGCCCGCAGGTCGGGGGTGCCCCGGCCCGGCGGGTACTGGTTCACGCCGTCGCGGATCGCCTGCACCGCGGCCTCGAGCACCTCGGCCGGCCCGTCCTCGTCGGGGAAGCCCTGCCCCAGGTTGACCGCGCCGGTGCTGGCGGCGAGGGCGCTCATCTCGGCGAACACCGTCGGTGCGGGGACCCCGTCCGGTCCCAGCAGCATCGCTCCGTCGGCGGCTCGCAGCCACGGTCCTGCCTGGCGCATGTGGTTCCCTCCCGTGCGGGCGACGACGTGTCGCGCTGAACGGACCCCAACCTAGCTGTCCGTCCCGCGGCGGACCGGGCCACCGTGTACAGCGCACGCATAAGATCGCCAGGGGTGGCTCGCAGCCTCGCCAGAAGGACCGCTCAGGTGCTTGCGACAGACTGCACGAGCTTGAAAGGAGCACGTCCAGCATGACCGACACCACGCCCAACGGGCAGGGCGACGACCGCCGTCCGGACGATGCGGCTCCGCCTGCCGCCAGTGAGGACGCCGCAGCAGCGGCCACGAGAGGGAACACGTCGATGCCGAACGACTCCGACCAGCCGGACGAGACCCCTCGCCCGAACCAGAACCAGAACGACGAGACGACCCCGGACCACACGGACGTGATCCCGTCGTCGACGGACCACCCGACCGACCGCTACACCGCGCCGTACCCCGCCGTCTCCGGCGACTCCTCGGGTGCGCAGCAGGGCGGCTACGGCCAGCAGACGTCGCCGTACGGCCAGCAGCCCCAGCAGAGCCAGAACCCGTACGGGCAGCAGCCCCCGCAGAGCCAGAACCCGTACGGCCAGCAGCCGCAGTACGGCCAGCAGACGCCGCAGGCCCAGAACCCGTACGGCCAGCAGAGCCAGTACGGCCAGCAGCCCCAGAACCCCTACGGCCAGCAGAGCCAGTACGGCCAGCAGCCCCAGAACCCGTACGGCCAGCAGTCCCAGTACGGCCAGCCGGGCGGCGAACGCCCCCGCTACGGCGAGTACGCCCAGCCGACGTCCTCGACCGCTCCGAGCTCATCCTCCGAGTACGCGAACGCGTCCGCGCAGGCTCCGCAGTCGGCCACGAGCGGCTTCGGTGACGTCGACGGCGCGAACCAGCGCAACGGTCACTACTTCAGCGACGACGCCTCGGGCGCCGCGGCGACCACGACGACCAAGGACCGCTCGGGCCGCAGCAAGCTGCTCCTGCCGGTCATCGCCGCGGTCATCGCCGGTGGTCTGGTCGGCGGCGGTGCCGGTTGGGCCGTCTCCTCGGGCAACGACGGTGGCAGCGTGGTGTCCTCCGGTTCGTCGCAGGGCGGCAACCTGACCGTCAACGACTACGACTCCGCCACCGTGGTCACGGCCGTCGCGGCACAGGCGACCCCGTCCGTCGTCACGATCAACGTGTCCGCGAGCAACGAGGCCGGCACCGGTTCCGGCGTGGTGATGAGCAAGGACGGCTACATCGTCACGAACACCCACGTGGTCACCCTCGACGGCGACAGCTCGAACGGCCGGATCACCGTCACGACCTCGAACGGCAAGATCTACGCGGGCAAGCTCATCGGCACCGACCCGACGGTCGACCTCGCGGTCATCAAGATCGACGCGACCGACCTCAAGCCGATGGAGTTCGCGGACTCGTCCAAGCTCAACGTGGGCGACACGGCGGTCGCGATCGGCGCGCCCCTGGGTCTGTCGAACACCGTCACCGACGGCATCGTCTCGACGCTGAACCGCAGCATCCAGGTCACCTCGAGCGCCCCCAGTGAGGGCGGCGACTCGAACGAGGGCGGCAACGGCGGCTCGGGTCCCTTCGACTTCTGGGGCAACGGTGACAACGGCAGCAGCTCGTCCGCGAACACCACGGTGTCGCTCCCGGTCATCCAGACCGACGCATCGATCAACCCGGGCAACTCCGGCGGTGCGCTGCTCGACTCGAAGGGCCGACTGATCGGCATCAACGTGGCGATCGCCTCGGCTGGCAGCTCGTCGTCGTCGGAGTCGGCCGCCGGCAGCATCGGCGTCGGCTTCTCGATCCCGGCCAACCTGGTCAAGCGGGTCGCGAACGAGATCAAGGACAACGGGTCGGCGACCCACGGTCTCCTCGGCGCAACGGTCGGCGACGCCACCGAGGACGCCAGCGCCACCCAGGTCGGCGCCCTCATCAAGTCGGTGTCCAACGGCGGTGCCGCGGCGAAGGCCGGTCTGCAGAAGGGCGACGTCGTCACGAAGATCGGTTCGGCGTCGGTCTCCGACGCCACCGACCTGACCGCGCAGGTGCGCTTCTTCGCGGGTGGCGCCTCGACGACGATCAGCTACGTCCGCGACGGCCAGACCCGCCAGGCCGACGTGAAGCTGGGGACGTTCGACAGCAAGGGCTGACGCCACCACACGACGGACAGGAGGCCCGGGGCACGACGTGCGCCGGGCCTCCAGTCCGTCACGGGGCGCGTCCCGCGCCGACGCAGGTGGGCGGTTCGGCCTCTTGATAGGCTCATGGTCGCTCTGCGGGGCGGCACCGCCCCGGTGCGTCCCGTGCCGCCAGCCAGCACCCCGAGGTACGCATGCAGTCAGACGGACAGCCCCTGCCGGGCGTCTCGTACGTGATGCCCGTGCTCAACGAGGTCACCGAGGTCCGGGCCGCCGTCGGCAGCCTGCTCGACCAGGACTACACGGGCCCGTTCGAGGTCATCCTCGCGCTCGGGCCGTCGATCGACGGCACGAACGAGCTCGTCGCCGAGATGAGCGCTGCCGACCCCCGGATCCGCGCGATCGACAACCCCGTCGGGTCGACGCCCGCCGGGCTGAACGTCGCGATCCGTGCTTCCGTGCACCCCGTCGTCATCCGGGTCGACGCGCACTCGGTCCTGCCGACCGACTACACGCGGATCGCGGTGCACACGCTCCTCGAGTCCGGGGCGGACAACGTCGGCGGCATCATGCGCGCCGAGGGCCGGACCCCCTTCGAGCGGGCCGTCGCCCTGGCCTACGGCAGCCGTGTCGGGCTCGGTGGCACCCCGCACCACGTCGGCGGCACCGCGGGCCCGGCCGAGACCGCCTACCTCGGCGTGTTCCGACGCGAGCGGCTGTTCGACGTCGGACTCTTCGACGAGGGCATCAAGCGCGGACAGGACTGGGAACTCAACCGGCGGCTGCGCCAGACCGGCGGGACCGTCTGGTTCACGCCGGAACTCGTCGTCACGTACCGCCCGCGGCCGAGCCTGAAGCGCCTGGTGCGGCAGTTCGTCGCCACCGGGCTGTGGCGCGGCGAGCTCGCGCGTCGGTTCCCGGCCAACAACGGCCTGCGCTACTTCGTGCCGCCGGCCATGGTGGCGGCGATGGCGCTGGGCATCGTCGCCGGGCTCGCCGGCATCGTCGGCGCCGTGCTCCGTACCCCGCTCGCCTGGGCGCTGCTCGGGTTCGTGGTGCCCGTCGTCTACCTGCTCTTCGTCGTCCTGGGGTCGATCGCCGTGGCGCGCCGCTCCGGGCTGCCGACGCTCCTCTGGCTGCTCGTCGTGCTGCCGTGCATCCACGTGGGCTGGGGGCTCGGGTTCATCATCGGGTTCCTGACCCGCACGTCCGAGCTGACCACCCACACGGGACGGTGACCGAATGACCGACCAGCCCACGACCGGCCGCGGATCCGCACGGCCGACCTCGATCGCCGAGCTCCGGGCCGTCGCCCAGCCGGACGAGGTCCGTGCCCGCGCCAACGCCGAGCACTGGACGGCCTCGCTGTACCTGCGCGACGTCTCGCCGTACCTGACCTGGGTGCTCCTGAAGACCCGTGTCAGCGCGAACCAGGTCACCGGCCTGATGATCCTGGTGGGCTGGAGCGTCGCTGCCGCCCTCCTCATCCCCGGCATCTGGGGCGCCGCGCTGGCGCTCGTGCTCGGCCAGCTGCAGATGCTCGTCGACTGCTCCGACGGCGAGGTCGCCCGGTGGCGCGGCACCAAGTCGCCCGCCGGGGTGTTCCTCGACAAGGTGGGGCACTACACGACCGAGGGGCTGATCCCGGTCGCGCTCGGCATCCGGGCAGCCACCTGGCCGATCCACGACGCCGACTGGATGTGGACCACGATCGGCTGCGCACTCGGCCTGGTCATCGTGCTGAACAAGGCCCTCAACGACATGGTGCACGTGGCCCGCGCGAACGCCGGGCTCGACAAGCTCGTCGACCGACGGGACGCCTCCACCGCGCCGTCGGGTCGGAAGCTCGCCTCGCTCCGCCGTCTGGCGAAGTTCCTGCCGTTCCACCGCCTGTACCACTCGGTCGAGCTGAGCATGCTCGCGTTCGTCTTCGCCCTGCTCGCCCTGGTGATCGGCGACCCGCTCGCCAGCCGGATCCTGGTCGGTGCGCTGTTGCCGCTCGCGGTGCTCGCGACGGCCGGGCACTTCCTGGCGATCATCGCCTCGAAGCGGGTCAAGGCGTGACCGAGGACACGACCGTGCCCGGAACGCTGCGCCGCCACGCTGTGGTGCACCGCGGACGACCACGCGTCGCCGTCGTGAGCCTGTCGCAGGGCACCCGGCCGGACGACCTGCGCCGCGGGCTGGACAGCGTGCTCGCGCAGCAGGACGTCGAGCTCGACGTCGTCTGCGTCGGCAACGGCTGGGCGCCGACCGGGCTGCCGGACGGCGTTCGGGCGCTGGCCCTGCCCGAGAACGTCGGGATCCCGGCCGGGCGCAACGCCGGGGCCGAGGTCGTCGACGGCGACTACGTGTTCTTCCTCGACGACGATGCCTCGGTGCCGTCGCCGACGTTCCTGCGCGACGCGATCGCGGTGTTCGAGCACGATCCGTCGCTCGGCCTCGTGCAGCCCCGGGTCGTCGACCCCACGGGCGCCGCGAACCCCCGCCGGTGGGTGCCGCGGATCCGGAAGGGCGAGCCGGACCACTCGTCGCCGGTCTTCTCGGTCTGGGAAGGCGCCGTCGTGCTGCCGATGGACGTGTACCGGGCCGTCGGCGGCTGGGGTGCCGAGTACTTCTACGCCCACGAGGGCATCGAACTCGCCTGGCGGGTCTGGGACGCCGGCCGTCGGACCTGGTACGCCGGGGACCTCGTCGCGCACCACCCCGCGATCGACCCGGCGCGGCACACCGAGTACTACCGGTTGAACGCCCGGAACCGGGTGTGGCTCGCTCGGCGCAACCTGCCGACGGTGCTGCGACCGCTGTACGTGGGGTCGTGGGCCGCGATCCAGATCGCGCGCTGGTGGCGTCACCCCCGCCGACTGGCCACCTGGTTCGGTGGGATCCGTGAAGGATGGACGACCGACTGCGGTCCGGTCCGCCCGATGGGCTGGCTCACAGTCGCACGGATGACCATCGCAGGGCGGCCGCCGCTCGTCTGACCCGCCCGCCCCGTACCGCCCGAGCAGACCCGGAGAACGACCATGTCGATCATCAGCGACCTGCGGACCGCCCTGCGGCTCATCGAGCGACTCCTGACGTCGCGCCGAAGCCGGCGGCAGCTCGCACAGCGACTGCCGTCCGCGCCGAAGCCGGCGCCCGGTTCGGTCGAGATCGCCGTGTACTTCGCCGACGGTCCGGTCAACATGTACCAGGTGCGCCAGTGGTACGCGCCGCTGGCCGAACTCGCGAAGACGCACCCGGTGGCGATCGTCTCGCGGAGCCCGGGCACCATGCTGACCCTGCTCGACGAGTCGCCCGTGCCCGCGGTCTACGCCCGGCAGGTGGTCGACCTCGAGCACTTCGTCGACACCCAGGCGCCGAAGGTGGTGCTGTACGTCAACCAGAACGCCCGCAACTTCCAGATGATGCGGTACGGGCGGATGTGGCACGTCTTCGTCAACCACGGCGAGAGCGACAAGATGTACATGACCACGAACCAGTTCAAGGCGTACGACTACGCCCTGATCGCGGGGGACGCAGCACGCGATCGTCTGGCCGAGGCGCTGTGGGACTACGACCTGGACGCCCGGACCATCGCGATCGGACGCCCGCAGGCCGACCACTTCGCCGGAGCGGCCCCGTACCCGGACGACGACCGGACCGTCGTGCTCTACGCCCCGACGTGGGAGGGCGACCGCGGTGCCGCAGCGTACGGGTCGATCGCGTCGCACGGCACGGTCATCGCCGAGCAGGTGCTGGCGTCGCCCCGCCACCGTCTGGTCTACCGCCCGCACCCGCGCAGTGGTGTGCTCGACCCGGCGTACCGCGCGGCGCACGAGCGGATCGTGGCGGCGATCAGCGCTGCCAACGCCGCCGACCCCGCCGCGCACCACCTGTACGACGACGGCGGTGACCTCGGCTGGCAGCTGGCGGACGCTGACGTCGCGATCACGGACATCAGCGCGATGATCTACGACCGGCTGGCGGTCGGCAAGCCGCTCATCGTCACGCGACCGGTCTCGCCCGAGGCCGACGTCGACGAGCGGGGTTACCTGAGCGACGCGAACTGGCTGACCGCGGCCGATGCCCCGTCGGTGCTCGCCCGTGTCGACGCGGCCGCGAGCGACGCCGAGGAGCTCGCACGCCTGCAGCACTGGGTCGCACGGTACTTCGGCGACACGACCCCGGGTGCCGCCACGGAGCGGTTCCACGAGGCCGTGGAGTGGCTGCTCGAGCGGTGGCGGACCGTCGCGGCCGAACGCGACGGGCGCTGACGGCCGATCGTCACCCCGGTTGCTCCGTGGCGCAGGTCGGCGCAGGGTCACGGCTGGAGCCCCGGCCCGACGAGTGACATCCGCCAGAGGTACTCGGACCGGTCGGGCCGACGCCACCGCACGATGACGACCCCCGTGTCCTCGGGGTCGGCGCCGAACACCGCCAGCGACAACGACCTGCCCGGGTCGAGGCGGCGCACCGCGAGCGGCGGGCAGTAGCCGTTGCCCAGATGGGTGAGGGAGAGCCCGTCGACCGGCTCGGGGCCGGTGTTGACGAGGTCGTACCGACGCGGTGCGTGCGATCGGTCGACGGCGAACGGGACGGCGTACGCGGTTGGTGGGTGGTGCATGGGTGGAACGTTAGGGGGAGGGTCCGACGGCGGGACCCCGGGGGCGCTCACGAGGGCCGGGGCTGTGGAGGGAGCCAGCGATACCGGTGTTGGTGCAGGGGGAGTACCCCGGCCGGTCAGGAGCCGTAGTCGGCCGCGTACCGGGCCAGCGCAGCCTCGATGGTGCCGTCGAGCTGCAGACGACCCTTGTCGAGGTACAGCCCCCGGTCGCAGAAGCGGCGGAGGTCCTTGTCGCTGTGGGAGACGAAGAACAGCGTCCGGCCGCCGGCCAGGAGCTGCTCGATCCGCTTGTAGCACTTCTCGCGGAAGGCCTTGTCGCCGACCGCCAGCACTTCGTCGACCAGGATGACCGGTTCGTCGAGCCGCGAGATCACCGCGAACGCGATACGGACCTTCATGCCGCTCGACAGGTGCTTGTAGGGGGTGTCCACGAAGTCGGCGATCTCGGCGAAGTCGATGATCTCGTCGAAGGCGTCGCGGATCTCGGCCCGCGACATGCCGTGCAGACCCGCCGTCAGGTACACGTTGTCGCGCACCGTGAGGTCCCCGACGAAGCCACCGGTGATCTCGATGAGGGGGGCGACACCGGCACCCACGTCGACGCGGCCCTCGTCGGGCAGCATGACCTGGGCCACGAGCTTCAGCAGGGTCGACTTGCCCTGGCCGTTCCGTCCCACGACGCCGATCGCCTCGCCCGGGCGGACGTCGAACGACACGTTGCGGAGCGCCCAGAACTCATCGGCACGCTTGCGGCGCCCGCGTCCGGCGAACAGGTCCTTGAAGTTCCGGCTCGCGCGACGGTTGCGCTTGAAGCAGATGCCGGCGTCGCGCACCGAGATGACCGGTGCGACGGTCTCGGTGCGACGGGTCTGGTCGGTCGCGGTCATCACAGCTCCTTCAGCACGCGGTGCTCGCTGCGGCGGAACACCGCGAACCCGATCACCAGGACGATGCCGGTCACGACCACCGAGGCGCCGACCTCGAGCCAGTCGAGCTGGCCGGGGAAGAACGCCGCGCGGTACATGCCGAAGATGCCGGTGAGCGGGTTGATCGCGGCGATGTCGCGCAGGGCGGAGGGCAGCGCGTGCGTGCCGTAGATGATCGGGGACGCGTAGAACAGGAACCGCAGCACGAGCTTGGTGGCGCGCTCGAGGTCACGGAAGAAGACCACCAGCGGGGCGACGATGAGGCCCAGGCCGTAGACCAGCGCGCACTGCAGCACGATCGCCAGCGGGAAGAACACGACCTGCCAGTGCAGGTGGGCACCCGTCGCGATCGCGAAGGCCGCCAGGACCGGCAGGCTCAGCAGGAACTCGATGCCCTTCGACGCGATGATCCGTGCCACCCAGATGGTGCGGGGGATGGTGGTCGAGCGGATGAGCTTCGATTCCTTGATGAACGCCCGGGTGGAGTCCGAGACGCCGCCGGTGAACCACATCCACGGCAGCAGCGCGGACAGCAGGAACACGATGTACGGATCTTCACCGACCGAGCCGCGGTGGAAGACCTGCGTGAAGACGAACCAGTAGATCCCCGACATCACGAGCGGGTCGAGGATCGACCACACGTAGCCGAGCGCCGACGTCGAGTAGCGGACCCGGAGGTCGCGGACGGTCAGCAACCACAGGGCCTGACGATAGCGCCGACCGGCGCTCCGGGCCTTCGCGGGTGCGGGAGCCACGGGCGCGGTCGGCGCACTCGCTGTGGTCACGGTTTCCCTCCGGGCGGAACCGCCGAGGGGGTCCTGACGGTGGTTCAGGCGAACAGGTTGTTCGCGCGCTCGAGGTCCTCGGCGAAGTCGATCTCGACCGCGTACAGGTCGGAGATGTCGATCGGCGTCCAGCGTAGCCCGTCCTCGGCGATGGCAGCCTCGATGCCGCCCTCGAAGTACTCCTGGTCGTCGACGCGCCCGAGCTGGCGGATGAGGGCCTGCTTGTCGGCGGCGGAGACGTAGTTGATGCCGACGGCTTCGCCGAGACCCCCGACGACCTGCTTGGAGAGCTTGTGGATGAAGCCCTCGGCGTCGACGGTGTACTTGACCTCTTCGTCGGAGACCTTGTCGGTGTTGACGCTGACGAAGGAACGGCCCTCGTCGATCATGTCGGCCGCACGGACGAGCGCCATCGGGTCGAAGACCACGTCGCCGTTCATCCAGAGGACACCGCTCTTGCCGGTGGCCTTGAGGGCACGCAGCAGGCTCTTCGAGGTGTTGGTGGAGTCGTAGGACTCGTTGTAGACGAAGTTCGCTTCGGGGAACGCCTCGACGATGTGCTCCGACTTGTAGCCGACGACGATCGTCACGCGGGCGCTCGAACCGAACGCGGCGCGGATGTTGTCGAACTGCTGCTGCATGATGGTGCGGCCGTCACTGAGCTCCGTGAGCGGCTTCGGCAGGCTGCGGCCGAGACGGCTGCCCATCCCCGCTGCGAGGATCACGATCTGCGTGGTCATGCTGGTCCCTTCTGGTGTCCGCCCGCGCACCCTGGGGTACGGGCGGGCCTCGTCGAGTCTGCGCTTCCAACGTCCGAGTTGCCCGAGAACCGGTCGCGTCGACGTGGTCGTCGCAGCGAGGAGGCTGCCGGGATCGCCTGCTGGAGCAGGTTTCCAAGTGGTGAACACTCCTTCGTGCCCTGGTGAATGATACGGAAACACCCCCTCGCGGGGTACGGGTCTGCGTGCTTCGTACTCAATTCGTGACCCTGGCAGCGACGGTTCCCGACGGTCGGAGAGCGTTGGTACGGTGGGTCGATGCCAGCGCGAGCAGAGAACGAGGACGTGTACGCCACGGCCGACGCTGCCTGGATGACCGAGGCGGGGGACGCCGACGACGCGGACACCGCCGCGGCTGCTGAGGACGACGCAGCCGACGACGACACGGGGGACACTGATGCGGACGACGCCGCCACTGATGACGCGATGACCGACGGGACGGCCGTCCGCGCCGACGCGACGACGGCGACCCACCCGGACGACGCGACGACCGGCACCGACGCGACGACCGGCACCGACGCGACGACCGAGACCCGCACCGACGACACGACGACGGACAACCGCACCGACGACGCGACGGCCGCAGCGCCCCGCCCCGCGAAGGCGCGCAACGGCAAGGGACGCACCAAGCGCCCGACGAAGGCCGCCCCGCGGACCGACGCCGCGCCTCCCGTCCCGACCGACGCGGACGAGGCGACGGACGTCGCCGACCGGGCGAGCACCGCCGCGCCCGCGGCGAAGAAGCGTGCGCCCCGCACCGCCGCCCCGAAGCAGCCGCAGACGCTCCAGCCCGTGGTGCTCGCAGCGAGCGGCCTGGTCAAGCGGTACGGGCAGACCCTGGCCGTCGACGAGGTCGACCTCGAGATCCGGCAGGGCTCCATCTTCGGCGTGGTCGGCCCGAACGGCGCCGGCAAGACGACGACCCTCTCCATGATCACCGGACTGCTGCGCCCCGACGCCGGCTCGGTGACGGTGCTCGACCACGACGTCTGGGCCGACCCGACGGCGGCGAAGCGCAGTCTCGGTGTGCTGCCGGACCGGCTCCGCCTGTTCGACCGGCTGACCGGCGCGCAGCTCCTCTACTACTCGGCCACACTCCGCGGGCTCGACGGTGCCACCGCCCGGAAGCGCAGCGCCGACCTCGCCGAGGCCTTCGGGCTGGGCGAGGCGCTGGGCCGCCAGGTCGCCGACTACTCCGTCGGCATGGCGAAGAAGATCGCCCTGGCCGCGACCCTGATCCACTCGCCGCGGGTGCTCGTGCTCGACGAACCGTTCGAGTCGGTCGACCCGGTGAGCGCGGCGACGATCACGGACATCCTGCGCCGGTACACCCGGGGTGGCGGCACGGTCGTGCTGTCTAGCCACTCGATGGAGCTCGTGCAGCGCACCTGTGACTCGGTCGCCATCATCGTCGGCGGCAAGGTCCTGGCGTCCGGCACCATGGCCCAGGTCCGCGGGCGCAAGAGCCTCGAGGACAAGTTCGTCGAACTCGCCGGCGGTCGTGTCGTCGCGGAGAGCATGGAATGGTTGCACAGCTTCTCCGGCTGAGGGCGGACCTGCTCGCGGGCGAGGTCCGCGGCACCGCCCGCCGGTCCGTCGCCGTCGTGCTCGGGAGCCTCGCCGGGCTCCTCGCCGCCGTGTTCGTCGCGGCGCAGACCATCGCACTCGGTGACGCCGACCCGGACGTCGCGCGTGCCGTCATCGTGCCCGTCGGCACCCTGATCACCTTCGGCTTCACGGTCGTGCCGCTCGTCGTCGGCCGGAGCGACCAGCTCCACCCGCGGCGCTTCGCGGTCTTCGGCATCGAGCGCCGTCGCCTGGCGATCGGACTCGTCGTCGCCGGCCTCGTCGGCATCCCGGTGATCGGTGTGGTCGTCGTCGCGGTCGGCCAGGTCGTCGCCTGGGCCCGTGACCCCGGTCTCGGGCTCCTCGCGGTGCTCGGTGGGCTGCTCGGCGTCGCCACGTGCGCGCTCCTCATCCGGGTCTGCTGCACCGTCGGCTCCCGGTTGATCGGGCCGGACCGCTCCCGCGACGCCGGGTGGCTGGTGGCGCTCGTCATCATCGCGCTCTCGATCCCGACGGTGGCGCTGCTGCTGCGTGTCGACTGGCTCGACCCGCAGGGCGCCGAGATGCAGCGCGTCGCGGACGTCGCCGGGTGGACCCCGTGGGGTGCCGCGTGGGCCGTGCCCGCCGAGGTCGCGAGCGGCCACGTCGGCGCCGGTGTCCTGAAGCTCCTCGTCGCGGTCGCCGTCGTCGCGCTCCTCGCCTGGGCGTGGTGGGCACTCGTCGGCCGTGCGCTCGAGACCGTCGACGACCGTGCCCGCACCCGCCGCTACCAGGGCCTGGGCTGGTTCGACCGGTTCGGTTCGGCTCCGGTGTCGGCCGTCGCCGCCCGGGCGCTCACCTACTGGGTCCGCGACCCGCGGTACCGCACGTCGTACCTGATCATCCTGCTCGTGCCGATCGTCGTCATCCCGCTCGGTGTCGCCGGGGTGCCGTGGCAGTGGACCGCGCTCGTGCCGCTCCCGCTGATGGCGTTGATCGCCGGGTTCCTCCCGCACAACGACGTCTCGTACGACAACACCGCCGTGTGGCTGCACGTCGCCTCGGGTGCGCCCGGGTGGAGCGACCGGCTCGGCCGTGTCGTGCCCGTGCTGGTCGTGGGGGCGCCCGCGATCGTCGCCGGGGCCGCACTGTCCGCCCGGCTGTTCGGAGACTGGGCGGCGTTCCCGCTGCTCATCGGCGTGAGTGCGAGCGCGCTGTTGTCCGGGCTCGGGTTGTCGAGCGTCCTGTCCGTGCTCATGCCCTACCCGACGGTGCGGCCGGGCGACCACCCCTTCCAGCAGCCCCAGGCCGCCGGCGTCACCGCCACGGTCGCGCAGGCGTCCATGGTGATCGGCATCGTGCTCTGCACGGTCCCCGCTGCCTGTCTCGCGGTGCTCGCCGTCGTGCAGGGTCCGGAGCCATGGTCGGTGCTGACGCTCCTGGTGGGCATCGGGGTCGGTGCCGTCGTGCTCGTGATCGGTGTCTCCGCCGGCGGACGCCTGTTCGACCGCCGCGGCCCCGACCTGCTCGCCGCGGCACAGCGCAACTAGCAACTCCGAGCACCGAGCGACTCCGCGAGACGATCGCCCAGCGCGGACGAGCGGCGCGCCCGAGGGCGGACCGTCGTACCCTGGACCCATGAGCATGACGGAACCAGGCGGCGGCCTCGACGTGATGGACCGGGAGCTCGAGAAGCTCCTCGAAGACGAAGCGATCGAACCCGGTGACCACGAGCGGTTCTCGCACTACGTGAAGAAGGACAAGATCCTGCAGTCGGCCCTGTCCGGCAAGCCGGTCAAGGCCCTGTGCGGCAAGAAGTGGATCCCGGGCCGCGACCCGGAGAAGTTCCCGGTCTGCCCGGACTGCAAGGCCATCTACGAGAAGATGAAGGCCGAGTAGACGCGACCAGCAGACGGACGGGAGGCCCGTGGCGACGCCGCCACGGGCCTCCCGTCCGCCTGTCGGTCGCTTCGTGAGCAGCAATGGTCGCGTCCGTCACACAGACCCGACCATTGCTGCTCACGAAGCGGCGTCGCGCGACGCGACGTAACGTGCGCGCGTGTGCGAGCTAGATCACCAGGGTGGGGATGGCCGGGTCGCCGCGCCCGATGCGTGACGCGTCGGCGGGCAGCTCCGCCTTCGCGCGCTTGTGGTGTGCTCGTGCGGCCTCGACGCCCTGCGTGCCGAGGAACGCGGGGTCGACCTCGCCGCCGGTGACCACGGGGACCAGCAGCGGCCGCTCGTCCGGGCCGACCTGCGCACCCGTGAGCACGATCTCGGCGGTGGCGACGCCGTTGCGGAGTCGTCGGCCCGCCTCCTTCCGGCCGCCGATCGACGCCTTGTCGGCCGACTTCTTGGCGACGGGGACCCAGTCGCCGCCGTCCGCGTCCCGGTGCGCGACGAGCTTGAACACCATGCCGGCGGCCGGGTGCCCCGAGCCGGAGACGACCGAGGTGCCGACGCCGTACGAGTCGACCGGGGCGGCTCGGAGCGCGGCGATCGTGTACTCGTCGAGGTCGTTCGTCACCGTGATCTTCGTTCCCGTCGCGCCGAGGCGGTCGAGCTGCGCACGCACGGCGGCGACGACGGACGGCAGGTCGCCGCTGTCGATCCGGACGCCGCCGAGCTTGCCGTCGGTGAGCCGGACGGCCGTCTCGACCGCGGCCTCGATGTCGTAGGTGTCGACGAGCAGGGTCGTGCCGTTGCCGAGCGCGTCGAGCTGCGACCGGAACGCCTGCTCCTCGGAGTCGTGCAGCAGCGTGAAGGCGTGCGCCGCGGTGCCCATCGTGGGGATGCCCCAGGTGCGCCCGGCCTCGAGGTTGCTCGTCGCACCGAAGCCGGCGATGTAGGCGGCACGGGCGGCAGCGACGGCGTTCCACTCGCCGGTGCGGCGGGAGCCCATCTCGGCGAGCGGGCGGCCGTCGGCGGCGGACACCATCCGGGCCGCGGCCGAGGCGATCGCGGAGTCCGCGTTGAAGATGCTCAGGGCGAGGGTCTCGAGCACGACGGCCTCGGCGAAGGTGCCCTCGATCTGCAGGATGGGGGAGTTCGGGAAGTAGACCTCGCCCTCCCGGTAGGCGCGGACGTCGCCGCTGAACCGGTAGTCGGCGAGCCACGCGGCGGTGCCGGCGTCGATGACGCCGCGTTCGCGCAGGAACCCGATCTCCTCGTCGCCGAAGCGGAAGTCCCCGAGGGCGGTGAGGAAGCGTCCGAGCCCGGCCGCGACGCCGTAGCGGCGGCCGTCCGGCAGCCGCCGGGCGAACACCTCGAAGACGCATCGGCGGTCGGCGGTGCCGTCCTTCAGGGCGGCGTCCACCATGGTGAGCTCGTACTGGTCGGTGAGGAGCGCGCTGGTCACGTCTCCGACACTAGTGACGTGACCCTCGGGAGGCCCGGATCACCTCGGCCGCCCGGCACGCGTGGCGCGCGTGGCCGCGTCGGTGCTGGTCGGCCTGCGTCGGTACGCTGGTGCCGTGACGGATGCACCGATCGGAGTCTTCGACAGCGGGGTCGGCGGCCTCACCGTGGCCCGCGCCATCATCGACCAGCTCCCGCGCGAGAGCATCCGGTACGTCGGCGACACCGTGCACTCGCCCTACGGCCCGAAGCCCATCGCCGACGTCCGCCGCTACGCGCTCGAGGTCATGGACGACCTGGTCGAGCAGGGCGTGAAGGCGCTCGTGATCGCGTGCAACACCGCCTCGTCCGCCGTGCTCCGCGACGCCCGCGAACGGTACGAGCAGGCGTACGGCATCCCCGTCGTCGAGGTCATCCAGCCCGCGGCCCGCGCCGCCGTCAAGCAGACCCGCACGGGCCGCATCGGGGTCATCGGCACCGTCGGCACCATCGCGTCGCGTGCCTACGAGGACGCCTTCGCGGTCGCCGCCGACGTCACGCTGACCACCGCCGCGTGCCCCCGGTTCGTCGAGTTCGTCGAGGCGGGGGACACCTCGTCGCCGTCGCTGCGCGAGATCGCGGCCGGCTACCTCGACCCGATCCGTGCCGCCGACGTCGACACCCTCGTGCTCGGCTGCACCCACTACCCGCTCATGTCCGCCGCGATCCAGTTCGTCATGGGTCCGGAAGTCACGCTCGTCTCCAGCGCCGAGGAGACCGCGAACGACGTCTACCGCCGGCTCGTGGAGCACGGGCTCGAGCGCACCGCGACCTCCGCCCCGACCTACTCGTTCGAGGCGACGGGCGACGACAAGAACGGCTTCATCCGGCTCGCCCGGCGCTTCCTCGGTCCCGAGGTCTCGAGCGTCGGCCACCTCCAGACGGGGGCCATCACGCTGCCCCGCACCGAAAGGACCCCATGACCGACAACCTCCGCGTCGACGGCCGCACCGCCACCGACCACCGTCCCGTCACCATCGAGCGGGGGTGGAGCACGCAAGCCGAGGGCAGCGCGCTCATCTCCTTCGGCAACACCAAGGTGCTCTGCACCGCGTCGTTCACCAACGGCGTGCCCCGCTGGCTCGCCGGCAAGGGCACCGGCTGGGTCACCGCCGAGTACTCGATGCTGCCGCGGTCGACCAACGAGCGCATGCAGCGCGAGTCCATCAAGGGCAAGGTCGGCGGCCGCACCCACGAGATCTCCCGCCTGATCGGGCGTTCGCTCCGTGCCGTCGTCGACACGAAGGCCCTGGGCGAGAACACCCTGGTCATCGACTGCGACGTGCTGCAGGCCGACGGCGGCACCCGCACGGCGTCGATCACGGGCGCGTACGTGGCGATGGCCGACGCGATCGAGTGGGGCCGCGCCAAGGGCTTCATCGCGAAGAAGGCCACCCCGCTCACCGACAGCGTGCAGGCGATCTCGGTCGGCATCGTCAAGGGGGAGCCGATGCTCGACCTCGCCTACACCGAGGACTCCGCCGCGGACACCGACATGAACATCGTCACGACCGGGTCGGGCAAGTTCATCGAGGTGCAGGGCACCGCCGAGCACGCGCCGTTCGACCGAGACGAGCTGAACGTCCTGCTCGACCTCGGCCTGGCCGGCAACCAGTCGCTCGCAGCGATCCAGCGTTCGGTCCTGGGTCTGGCGTGACGTCCCGCGAGGTGGTGCTGGCCACCCACAACCAGGGCAAGGTCGTCGAACTGCGCGAGATCCTCGGGTCGGCGCTGGGCGAGGGTGTCGAACTCGTCGGGTACGACGGCCCCGAGCCGGTCGAGGACGGCGACAGCTACGCCGCGAACGCCCTGATCAAGGCGCGTGCCGCCGTCGCACACACGGGGCTGCCGGCGCTCGCCGACGACTCCGGGATCGCCGTCGACGCCCTCGGTGGTGCACCGGGCATCCACTCGGCCCGCTACGCCGGTACCCGCTCGGACGCCGACAACATCGCGCTGCTGCTCACGGACCTGCAGGGCGTCGTCGAGCGGACCGCCGCGTTCGTGTGCGCTGCCGCCTTCGTGACGCCCGACGGTCAGGAGCACGTCGTCGAGGCCGTCTGGAACGGCGAGGTGCTGACCGAGCCCGTCGGTGACGGCGGCCACGGCTACGACCCGGTGTTCCGGCCGGACGACGCCGACCGCTCGTCGGCGGAGCTCACCCGCGACGAGAAGAACGCCCTGTCGCACCGCAGCAAGGCGTTCCGGGGCATCGCGCCGATCGTGCGGGAGCACTTCGGCGTCTGAGCGCCCGCGCTCTTTCCGTTCCGCACAACCGAAGTCGCCCCGAACCACGTGATCACGTGGTCCGGGGCGACTTTGGTTGTGCGCCGGTGCTGCGGCTAGAGCGTCGGGTCGACGGTCGGGGCCGTGGTGGCCTCGGCCTCGTTCGTGTGCTTCGCCTTGCGGGCGTTGCGCAGGTACGTCAGCGCCATCGGCACGACGGTCACGACGACCGCGGCGAGCAGGATGATGTCGATGTACTCGCGGACGATGTGCGCCACGAACGGGATGTGCCCGATGAAGTACCCGAGGAAAGTCACGCCGACGCCCCAGACCACGGCACCGATCGCGTTGTAGAGCGAGTACTTCTTGTAGTCCATCCGGCCGACGCCCGCGGCGATCGGGGCGAAGGTGCGGACGACCGGCACGAAGCGCGCCAGGATCACGGCGAGCGGGCCGAAGCGGTGGAAGAACGCGTTGGTGCGCTCGACGTTCGCCTTCGAGAAGAGCCCGCTGTCCTTCCGCTCGAAGATCGGGGGCCCGGCCTTCTTGCCGATGTAGTACCCGAGCTCGCCGCCGAGGAACGCGGCGGCGCCGATCATCAGCGCCGCGACCCAGATCGGGATGCCGCCGATCTCGCCACCGCGGTCGAAGGCGAACAGGCCGGTGATGACCAGCAGGCTGTCGCCCGGGAAGATGAAGCCGATGAGCAGACCGGTCTCGGCGAACACGATCGCGCAGACCACGAGCACGGCGATGGCCCCGAAGTGGTCGAGGATGTACTGCGGATCGAGCCACGGGATCAGGGCGAGTGCGACGGAGTGCATGGTTCTTCCGGTCGTGGAGCGGGAGTCACGGGGAGGACTCCCGCGGGATGAGGGTACCGCCCGGAACTGACCGGGCCATCCCTCGCAGGGTTGACCTGCACGAGGCGTGCGGATGACCGCAACGGTGCGCCAGGAGGGGACTCGGTGCGGAAGGAGGGACTCGAACCCTCACGCCTGGGGCACAGGAACCTAAATCCTGCGTGTCTACCGATTCCACCACTCCCGCGAGCAGCGGCAGTCTACCGAGCGCGGGGTGCGGGGCGGACGTGCGCCGGGCCTCCAGGCCGTGGGACGCACCGTGCGCGGGACGTCACCCGGTGCGAGGAACCGGACGTGGTGCGGGGCGGGCCGACTGCCACCGAGTACGGAACCTCGCACGGGACGGCAGCGCGTCAGCGCAGCGGGCGCGGCAGGTACCGGGGCACGTACCGGAGCAGGATGCCCGCGCCGACCAGGCCGAGCACGCCCATCACCCCGCTCGCGACGGCGATGGACGCGACGGCGGTCACGCCGGAGATGAGGAGCGGTGCGGCTGCCGACCCGAAGTCGCCGGTGAACCGCCACGCCCCGAGGAACGGTGCCGGGGCGTCGCGCGGTGCGAGGTCCGCGCCGAGCGTCATGAGGATGCCGGAGCCGACCCCGTTGGCCAGGGACATGCCCATCGCGATCGCGACGAACCAGCCGATCCGGGCGTCCAGGTGGCCGCTCCAGGCGAGCAGGAAGTAGCTGATGCTCAGGCCGAGCATGCAGGGCAGGGCGCTCGCGAGCCGTCCCCACCGGTCCATGATCTGCCCGCTCGTGTAGAACAGCGCGAAGTCGACGGCTCCGGCGATGCCGATCACGAGTGCCGCGGTCGAGTCGTCGAGGCCGACGCTCACCGCCCAGAGCGGCAGGATCACCTGCCGCCCGGCGCGCATCGCACCGATCAGGCCGGCGCCGCTGCCGAGCCGCAGCAGGACCGCCCCGTTCGCGCGGATGGTGCGGAAGAGCCCCTGCGCCTCCTGCTGGACGAACTGCGCCCCGGTGTCGGCGGGCGGTTCGGTCGCGTGGTCGCTCGCGTCCGTCGCGTGGTCGGCCGACAGCCGGGAGGCCCGTGGCGGCAACCGCAGACCGCGTGTGCCCGTCGCGGGGTCGCGCAGCACCAGGAGCACGGTCGCGGCCGCCAGGCAGCAGACGACGTGGATCCAGAAGGCGCTGCTGGTGGTGCCGGTCAGGTGGATGACGCCGGCGGCGATGAACGGGCCGACGAAGTAGCCGAAGCGGAAGACGCCGCCGAGGCTCGACAGCGCCCGGGCCCGGATCCGCAGGGGGATCGCGGTGGTCATGTAGGCGTGCCGGGCGAGGGCGAACACCGCGGTGGAGACACCGACCAGGAACACCCCGAGCGCCAGGACCCAGGCGTTCGCGGCCGTCGTGGCGACCACGAGCCCGACCACCGACACGAGCGCGGCGCCGATCATGGCGTTCCGCTCGCCGATGCGGGCGACGACGATGCCGGACGGCACGTCGCCGATGAGCTCGCCGACCAGGATGAGCGAGGCGACGAAGCCCGCGAACGCCAGGCTGGCACCGAGCGAGTCGGCCGCGATCGGGATGATCGGGATGATCGCGCCCTCGCCGATCGCGAAGAGCGCAGCGGGCAGGAACCCGGACAGCAGGACGGACCGGAAGTCGAATGAGTCGTTCCCCGTCGTGGCCATCGCCCGACCAACGGTACGCCAGCGGTACCGCTTCGTCGGCGGGTTACCCTGGACGCATGCGTGTTCTTGCGGCGATGAGCGGTGGTGTCGACTCGGCGGTGGCCGCAGCCCGGGCGGTCGACGCCGGCCACGACGTGGTGGGTGTGCACCTGGCCCTGAGCCGGATGCCCGGCACCCTGCGCACCGGCAGCCGCGGGTGCTGCACCATCGAGGACTCGATGGACGCCCAGCGCGCCGCGTCGGCCCTCGGGATCCCGTACTACGTGTGGGACTTCTCGGCCCGGTTCAAGGAGGACGTCGTCGACGACTTCGTGGCCGAGTACCAGGCCGGCCGCACCCCGAACCCCTGCATGCGCTGCAACGAGCGGATCAAGTTCGCGGCGCTGCTCGAGAAGGCACTCGCCCTGGGGTTCGACGCCGTCGCGACCGGGCACTACGCCTCGATCGTCACCGGTCCGGACGGCTCCCGCGAGCTGCACCGGTCGGCCGCGTGGGCGAAGGACCAGTCGTACGTGCTCGGCGTCCTGACCGCCGAGCAGCTGCAGCACGCGATGTTCCCGCTCGGCGCGACGCCGTCGAAGGACGAGGTCCGGGCCGAGGCCGCCGAGCGCGGGCTGACGGTCGCCCAGAAGCCGGACTCGTACGACATCTGCTTCATCCCGGACGGCGACACCCGCGGCTGGCTGGCGGACCGCGTCGGCACCGCCCCCGGCGAGGTCGTCGAGCGCGACGGCACGGTCGTCGGCTCGCACGAGGGCGCCACCGGCTACACCGTCGGACAGCGTCGCGGCCTGGCCCTCGGTCGCCCGGCACCGGACGGCAAGCCCCGGTTCGTGCTCGAGATCCGCCCGAAGGACAACACCGTCGTCGTCGGCCCGAAGGAGGCCCTCGCCGTCACCTCGATGTCCGGCTCGCGGTTCACCTGGGCGGGCACGGCCCCGGCCGACCCGGCGACGCCCTTTGCCTGCGACGTGCAGATCCGCGCGCACGCCGACCCGGTGCCCGCGACGGCCCGCGTGCAGGACGGCGTGCTCGTGATCGACGTCGACGAGCCGCTGCACGGGGTCGCTCCCGGCCAGACGGCCGTGGTCTACGTCGGCACGCGGGTGCTCGGCCAGTGCACGATCGACACCACGGTCAGCGCCGTCCCCGTCGACGCCTGACCCCGCCGCTCCCGGGGCACACGCTCGCTGCACGCCGCGTCGGTGGTGCACGGTAGAACTGATGCCATGAGCGAGACCGACGCGACGTTCGAGACCATCGACCCCGACGGGCTCGACGCCGCCCAGGCCGCGCGCGAGGTCGACCGGTTGCGCGCCCGCGTCACCGAGCTGCGCCACGACTACTACGAGGGCAACGCCTCGCCCCTGTCGGACGCCGACTACGACGCCCTGGTGCACCGCCTCGACGCGATCGAACGGCGGTTCCCGGAACTCCTGACGCCCGACAGCCCGACGCAGACCGTGGGTGGGCAGGCGCAGACGACGCAGTTCGCACCGGTCGAGCACGCCGAGCGCATGCTCTCGCTCGACAACGTCTTCAGCCCCGACGAGCTGACCGAGTGGGCCCTCAAGGTGCAGCGGGACGCCGGTGCCGAGCGGGTGCGGTTCCTGACCGAGCTGAAGATCGACGGCCTGGCCATCAACCTGCGGTACGAGCACGGTCGGCTCGTCTCGGCCGCCACCCGCGGTGACGGCGTGGTCGGCGAGGACGTCACCGGCAACGTCCGCACGATGGGCACGATCCCGGACCGCCTGTCCGGCACCGGTCACCCGCCCCTGGTCGAGGTCCGGGGCGAGATCTTCTTCCCGGTCGCCGAGTTCGACGAGCTCAACGCCAACCAGCGCGAGGCGGGGGAGCGCGTGTTCGCCAACCCGCGCAACGCTGCCGCCGGGTCCCTCCGCCAGAAGGAAGAGGGCAAGTCCGAGGCGAAGCGTGCCCTGATGGTCGACCGGCTGCGGCGTCTGCGGATGCTCGTGCACGGCATCGGCGCGTGGCCCGTCCGTGAACTCGAGCAGGGCACCGACGTCCGCAGCCAGTCCGAGGTCTACGAGCTGCTGCAGACCTGGGGCCTGCCGACGAGCAGCCACTACCGGGTGTTCGACACCATCGACGAGGTCAACGGCTTCGTCCGGACCACGGGGGAACGCCGTTCGTCGGTCGAGCACCAGATCGACGGCGTCGTGGTGAAGGTCGACGACCTCGCCCTGCACGAGGAACTCGGGTCGACGTCGCGGGCGCCGCGGTGGGCGATCGCGTACAAGTACCCGCCGGAAGAAGTGCACACGACGCTCACCGACATCGTGGTCAGCGTCGGCCGCACCGGCCGTGCCACCCCCTTCGCGGTGATGGCCCCGGCCGAGGTCGCCGGGTCCGTCGTCCGCCAGGCCACATTGCACAACCAGCAGGTCGTCAAGGCGAAGGGCGTGCTGATCGGCGACACGGTCGTGCTGCGGAAGGCCGGCGACGTCATCCCCGAGGTGCTCGGCCCGGTGGTCGAGCTCCGTGACGGTTCCGAGCGCGAGTTCGTGATGCCGACCAACTGCCCCGAGTGCGGCACTGAGCTCGCCCCCGCGAAGGAAGGCGACATCGACCTGCGCTGCCCGAACGCGAAGAGCTGCCCGGCGCAGGTGCGCGGTCGGGTCGAGCACATCGCCTCGCGCGGGTCGCTCGACATCGAGGGGCTCGGCGAGGTCGCGGCCGCGGCGCTCACGCAGCCCCTCCGCCCGGAGACCCCGCCGCTCGTCACCGAGGCCGGACTGTTCGACCTGACGATGCAGGACATCGTCCCGATCGAGGTCATCGTCCGCGACGCCGAGACCGGCATGGAGAAGGTCGACGACGACGGCACCCCGAAGCGCGTCACGCCGTTCAGCCGGGCGCGCAAGAAGACCGACCCGCCGTTCGACCCCGAGGCACGCGGTGCCGACTACACCGGTGAGCCGAGCCGCTACCCGTCGAAGAACGCGTTCGAGATGCTCGCGAACATCGACGCGGCGAAGACGAAGCCCCTGTGGCGGATCCTGGTCGGCCTGAGCATCCGCCACGTCGGACCCGTCGCCGCCCGGGCCCTGGCGAACCACTTCGGCTCCCTCGACGCGATCCGGTCGGCGTCGCGCGAGGACCTCGCCGCCGTCGACGGGGTCGGCGGGATCATCGCCGACGCCCTGCTCGCCTGGTTCGACGTCGACTGGCACCGCGAGATCATCGACCGCTGGACCACGGCCGGCGTGCAGTTCACCACCCCGGGCCACCCCGGCCCGGGCAGCGCCGACGTCGAGGGCGGCGTGCTGAGCGGCGTCACCGTCGTCGCGACCGGGTCACTCGAGGGCTACACGCGCGAAGGTGCGCTGGAGGCGATCATCACCGCCGGTGGCAAGGCTGCCTCGAGCGTGAGCAAGAAGACCGACTTCGTGGCGGCCGGTCCGGGTGCCGGTTCGAAGCTCACGAAGGCCGAGCAGCTGGGCGTCCGGATCATCGACGCCGAGCAGTTCCACCTGCTCGTGACCGAGGGGCCCGCGGCGCTCGCCGAACCGGAAGCGCCCTCGACCGAGGACTGAGGACCGAGCGGGGCGCGCAGCACGCCCGGTCGCATCCGCTGAGCGCGGCGCGCCGCCGAACGCGCCCAGTTCGGGGGACAAGTTGCATCGCGCATGGATGATCCGCGGACATCTCCATAGACTCGACCGAGCATCACCCGTCGTCTGCAGGGGGACGTCGGGACGGCCTTCCCGGGGGAGACCCGAATGCTGCTCATCGCTGCGGCTCTGCTCACCGCCTCGGTGCACTCGCTCGGAGTGATCGAGGCCCCAGGCATGCCCCCGGCGCACCAGGTCACGGTCGCCAGCACCGCCACGACCCGCATCGTCCCGGTCGACGACGTGCTCTCGTCGGCGTCGGCGTCGGCATCCGTGTCGGCTCCCGTGGCGACGCCGGTGGCGGCAGCGGCGTCGTCGACGACCGCGGTGCGGGTGGACGACCTCGCCGCCGCGCACGGACGCGCCTTCGTCGAGGACCTCGGTGCGCTCGGCACCGCCGACCTGCGGAGCGCGGCCACCGACCGCGGCGTCGTGGCGACGGTGCAGGACGACCCGCCGCCCGCGCAGACCGTCGCGCAGTGGTGGTCGCACCTGCCCGCCGACGAGCAGGACCGACTCCTCGCGCACGCGCCCGCCCTGGTCGGCAACCTCGAGGGCGTGCCGTACGCGGTCCGTGACCAGGCCAACCGCGCGACGCTGACCTCCGGCCTGGCCGACGCCGACCTCGGTGCAGCCCGGGCCGCGATGCTCGGGCAGGTCCGGGACTCCCTGGTGCAGCAAGCCGGCGACCCGCGGCGCTTCCTGGTGGCGCTCGACACCCGGGGGTCCGGGCGTGCGGCGATCAGCATCGGCGACCTCGACACCGCGGCCGACGTCACCGTCGTGGTGCCGGGCATGTTCTTCACGGTCACCGGGCAGATGACCGACTTCACGAACACCGCCAACGACCTGTCCCGCGAGCAGGCCACCCTGGCGCCGCTCGCCGCCACGGGCAACGGGTCGGGAGCCGCCGTCGTCGCGTGGATGGGGTACCGCACGCCGGACCTGTCCAACATCCTGTCGCTCGGGCTCGCACGGACCGGGGCCGAGCGGCTCGAACGGACGGTCGCAGGGCTGCGTGTGATCCGTGCCGGAGACCAACCGCGCGTGAACATCGTCGCGCACTCGTACGGGTCGACCACGGCGATGACGGCCCTGGCGTCGGGGCGGATGACCGCCGACACCCTGACCGTGCTCGGGTCTCCGGGCAGCGACGTCCGGACGGCGGACGACCTCGCCGTCGCCACCGGGCAGGTCTTCGTCGGCGGCGCGCACAGCGATCCCATCGCGGGCTCCGGGTACTTCGGCACCGACCCGGGCGGGGCGTCGTTCGGGTCGACCGTGCTCGACCTCGCCGGGGGCGCCGACGCGCTGTCGGCCGGTGACGTGTTCCGCCGCCCCGTGGGCCACAACGACTACCTCAAGCCGGGCACGGCATCGCTGCACGACGTCGCCCTGATCGGCATCGGCCGCGGCGACCTGGTGCGCGAGCAGGTCCGACGCGGCAAGTCGGGTGGTGACGGCATCGTCGGCGCCTCACCGGACATGTACCTCGTGCGCCCGCAGGACCTGCAGCCCCGTGACTGACGGGCCGTGGCCGACGGGCGGTGGGCGGCCGGCCCTGACCGACCGGGCGGACCCGCCGGTCGTGGCGACGCGGTGGACGTGACCCGATCGTGACCGGCGGCCGACGTGGCGGAGCCGATGCGGGCCTCCCGGCCGGATCGGTGCGCCCGCGCGGATCGCGACGCGTCCTCGGAACCGCCTGGGTGGCAACCTGAGCGCGACCGCAGCCTGCACTCGTTCCAGGGCAGAACCAGTACAGCCCTGCTGCCTACGGTGCCGTCATGCGTGTGGTGCGATGGCCTGGTGCTCTCCTGATGTTCGTGGTGATGTCCGTGCTCGCCGGCATGCTCGTCGCCGTCGCGGTGACCCCGGCGGTCGCCGTCGCGGGTGAGGGGACGTCCGGGGCGGTCTCGTTCTTCGAGGACCTCCCGACCTACCTCGACGTGCAGACCCCGCAGCAGGTGTCGTCCGTGTACGCGGAGCAGGGCGGGAAGCAGGTCAAGATCGCCTCGTTCTACGCCGAGAACCGCACGAACGTGACGGCGGACCAGATGGCGGACTCGCTCAAGCAGGCGGCGATCGACACCGAGGACCCGCGCTACTACGACGAGGGCGGCATCGACGTGCTCGGGACGCTCCGCGGGGTCGCCGCGACCGTCGTCGGCGGGGACGTGCAGGGCGGCTCGAGCATCACGCAGCAGTACGTCAAGAACGTCCTGGTGCAGCAGTGCGAGGAGCTCACGGGCAAGGACCAGGCCGCCACCGAGAAGAAGGTCGAAGCCTGCTACGAGGACGCGGCCGGCGTCACGCCGCAGCGCAAGCTGCAGGAGATGCGGTACGCGATCGCGGTGAACAAGAAGTACTCGAAGGACGAGATCCTGACCGGGTACCTCAACATCGTCGGGCTCGGCGGGCGGGTCTACGGGGCCGAGGCCGGGGCCGAGTACTACTTCGGCGTGCACGCGAAGGACCTGTCGCTCGTGCAGTCGGCCACGCTCGTCGCGATCCTCAACAACCCGTCGAACCTGCGCATCGACGTGCCGAGCGACAAGGACAACGGCAAGGCCAACGGGTACGAGCTGACGAAGGAGCGGCGCGACTACGTGCTCCGCCGGATGCAGGCGCACGGGTCGATCACGAAGGCACAGATGACGAAGGCGATCGCGACGCCGGTCACGCCGAAGATCACCGAGACCGCCAACGGGTGCTCGACCGCCGCGACGCACTACGACGCCGGGTACTTCTGCGACTACGTCCGCGACCAGGTGCTGCAGGACCCCGCGTTCGGCAAGACCGCGGCGGCACGCATCGCCACACTCGACACCAAGGGCCTGCAGATCCACACCTCGCTCGACCTCGACCTGCAGGGCCAGGCACAGTCCGCCCTGTCCACCTACGTGCCGGCCACGATGGCCGGCGTGGACGTCGGCGGCTCGAACGTCACCGTGGAGCCCGGCACCGGCCGGATCATGTCGATGGTCCAGAACACCACGTACACGCAGGGGGACAACGCCGCCGCCGGGGCCACGGCGGTGAACTACAGCGCCGACTCCGGGTACGGCAACTCGGGCGGGTTCCAGACCGGCTCGACCTACAAGGTGTTCACCCTGGCCGAGTGGCTCGCCAGCGGGCACACCCTGTCCGACTCGGTCACCACCTCGGAGCACCAGTTCGCGAACGCCGAGTTCACCAACACCTGCCAGAACGTCGCGGGCGGTACCTGGAACGTCGCCAACGCCGAGAGCGTGCCGTCGTCGATGTCGGTCGAGGCGGCGACGGTCGAGTCGATCAACACGGCGTACGCCCAGATGGGCAAGCAGCTCGACCTGTGCAAGATCGCCCAGCTCGCGCAGTCGTTGGGCATCCACCGCGCCGACGGCGGTGACCTGACGCAGACGCCGTCGTCGATCCTCGGCGTGAACGAGCTGTCGCCGATCGACCTGGCCGAGGCCTACGCGGGCTTCGCCAACGGCGGCATCGTGTGCACGCCCACCGCGATCGACTCGGTGACCGAGGCGGACGGCACGAAGATCACCCCGACGCCGTCGTCCTGCACGCAGGGCGTCTCGGCGGACGTCGCGGGCACGGTCGACTACGCGCTGCAGGGCGTGCTGTCCGGTTCGGGCACCGCGGCGAGTGCGAACCCCGGGGACAGCGTGGCGAAGTTCGCGAAGACCGGCACCACCGACGGTGACGTGCAGAACTGGCTGGTCGCGTCGTCGACGAAGTACACGAACGCCACCTGGGTCGGCAACGTGCAGGGGAGCGTGAGCCTGGCGAACTGGCCGTTCCTGCAGGGCACCACCGGGTACAGCGCGAAGTTCGGGGTCGGGAAGTCGATGATGGCGTACCTCGACCAGACCGTCGGCGGGGGAGCGCTGCCGGCGCCGAGCCAGGCGATGATCGGGCAGGCGAGCAAGTCGTCGTCTTCGTCTTCGTCTTCGTCGGGGTCCTCGTCCGGGCAGGGGACGGCGCAGGACGACCAGACGACGCCGACGGCTGCTCCGGCTGCGACGGCTGCTCCGGCTGCACCCGCTGCCCCGGCTGCGCCGGCGCCCGCCGCGACGGTGGCCCCGGCGGCACCGGCTGCGGGGGACCAGAACGGGAAGTGACCCGCTGACCCCCTGGAGGCCCGGGTGCCGGTCCGGCGGACCGGCACCGGGCCTCCAGGGCGTTGTCCACAGCCGCGCCTGCGCGCCCGACGCAGCCAATAGACTGTGGGGCATTCCACGAACCGATCGACGGAGCACCATGCCTGACATCACGAGCGAGCAGGTCGCACACCTGGCGAACCTCGCACGTATCGCACTCACGCCCGACGAGATCGAGAAGCTGACCGGGGAGCTGTCGCACATCGTCGAGAGCGTCGCCAAGGTCGCCGAGGTCGCGACCGACGACGTCCCGGCGACGAGCCACCCCGTGCCGCTCGGCAACGTCACCCGACCCGACGTGGTCGGCACGACGCTGACGCAGGAGCAGGCGCTCTCCGGGGCGCCCGACTCCGACGGCGAACGGTTCCGCGTGACCGCCATCCTCGGCGAAGAACAGTAGGGCGAAGAACAGTGACTGACGACATCACGAAGCTGAGCGCCGCGGCGCTCGCCGACGCCCTCGTGGCGCGCGACGTCTCGAGCGTCGAGGCCACCCAGGCCCACCTCGACCGGATCGCCGCCGTCGACGGCGACGTGCACGCGTTCCTGCACGTCAACCAGAACGCCCTGGCAGTGGCGAAGTCGATCGACTCCCGCCGTGCCGCGGGCGACGACCTCGGGCCGCTCGCCGGTGTGCCGATCGCCGTCAAGGACGTCCTGTGCACGCAGGACATGCCCACGACCGCCGGGTCCAAGATCCTCGAGGGCTGGGTGCCGCCGTACGACGCCACCCCCGTCGCGAAGCTCCGCGCCGCCGGCCTCGTGCCGCTCGGCAAGACCAACATGGACGAGTTCGCGATGGGCTCGACCACCGAGTTCTCGGCCTACGGCCCGACCCGCAACCCGTGGGACCTCGACCGGATCCCCGGCGGGTCCGGCGGTGGCTCGGCCGCTGCGGTCGCCGCGCACGAAGCCCCGTTCGCCCTCGGTTCGGACACGGGTGGCTCCATCCGCCAGCCGGGTGCGGTGACGGGCACGGTCGGTGTGAAGCCGACCTACGGCGGGGTGAGCCGCTACGGCGCCATCGCCCTGGCGTCCAGCCTCGACCAGATCGGTCCGGTGTCCCGCACCGTCCTCGACGCCGCGCTTCTGCACGACGTCATCGGCGGGCACGACCCGAAGGACTCCACGTCCATCCCGGACGCCTGGCCCTCGATGGCCGCCGCCGCACGCGAAGGGCTGCAGGCGGACACGCTCCGCGGCCTGCGCGTCGGCGTGGTGAAGGAACTCGCCGGGGGCGACGGGTTCCAGGCCGGGGTCACCCAGCGCTTCCAGGAGACGGTCGCGCTGCTCGAGTCGGCCGGTGCGGTCGTCGTCGAGATCGACGCCCCGTCGTTCGCGTACGCGATCAGCGCGTACTACCTGATCCTCCCGGCCGAGGCGTCGTCGAACCTCGCCAAGTTCGACTCGGTGCGCTTCGGCCTCCGGGTCACGCCCGAGAACGGTGCCACCGTCGAGGACGTCATGGCCGCCACGCGTGAAGCCGGCTTCGGGCCCGAGGTCAAGCGGCGCATCATCCTCGGCACCTACGCCCTGAGCGCCGGCTACTACGACGCCTACTACGGCTCGGCGCAGAAGGTCCGCACGCTCGTGCAGCGGGACTTCCAGGCCGCCTTCGAGCAGGTCGACCTGCTCGTCAGCCCGTCGGCCCCGACGACCGCGTTCCCGATCGGTGAGCGCATCGACGACCCGCTGGCGATGTACCTCAACGACCTCACGACGATCCCGGCGAACCTCGCCGGCGTCCCCGGCATGAGCATCCCGAACGGCCTCGCGCCCGAGGACGGCCTGCCCGTCGGTGTGCAGCTGATGGCGCCCCAGCGTGAGGACGCCCGGCTGTACCGCTACGGTGCCGCCCTCGAGCGTCTGCTCGAACAGCAGTGGGGCGCGCCGCTCATCGCGTCCGTCCCGGACCTCGACCAGAGTCAGCAGTCCGCTGCGCAGGAAGGTGTGATCTGATGGCGCAGAAGGACGCGCTGATGGACTTCGACGAGGCGCTCGAGCGCTACGAGCCGGTGCTCGGCTTCGAGGTCCACGTCGAACTCGCGACGAAGACCAAGATGTTCTCGGACGCCCCGAACTTCTTCGGCGGCGAGCCCAACACGAACGTCACCCCGGTCGACCTCGGGCTGCCCGGGTCGCTGCCGGTCGTGAACGCACAGGCCGTGCGGTACTCGATCCAGCTCGGGCTCGCGCTCGGCTGCTCGATCGCCGAGTCCTCGCGGTTCGCCCGGAAGAACTACTTCTACCCGGACAACCCGAAGAACTACCAGGTCTCGCAGTACGACGAGCCCATCGCCTACGAGGGCGAGGTCGAGGTCGAGCTCGCCGACGGCACGATCTACAACATCCCGATCGAGCGCGCCCACATGGAAGAGGACGCCGGCAAGCTGACGCACGTCGGTGGTGCCACCGGCCGGATCCAGGGCGCCGAGTACTCGCTCGTCGACTACAACCGTGCCGGTGTGCCCCTGGTCGAGATCGTCACGAAGCCGATCTTCGGCGCCGAGCACCGTGCCCCCGAGCTCGGAGCCGCCTACGTGCAGGTCATCCGCGACCTCGTCCGGGCGCTCGGTGTCTCCGAAGCCCGCATGGAGCGCGGCAACCTGCGGTGCGACGCGAACATCTCGCTGCGCCCTCGCGGGCAGGAGAAGCTCGGCACCCGCACCGAGACCAAGAACGTGAACTCGTTCCGCGCCGTCGAGCGTGCGATCCGCTACGAGATCCAGCGCCAGGCCGCGATCCTCGCCGCCGGTGGCACGATCACGCAGGAGACCCGCCACTGGCACGAGGACACCGGTCGCACGTCGGCCGGTCGTCCGAAGTCGGACGCCGACGACTACCGGTACTTCCCGGAGCCCGACCTGCTGCCCGTCGTGCCGGACCCGGCCGTCATCGCGGAGCTCCGTGCCTCGCTGCCCGAGGCACCGGTCGCACGTCGCCGTCGTCTGAAGGGTGACTGGGGCTTCGCCGACCTGGAGTTCCAGGACGTCGTGAACGGCGGGCTGCTCGACGAGGTCGAGGGCACCGTCGCCGCCGGTGCCGCACCACAGGCCGCCCGCAAGTGGTGGACCGGTGAGATCAGCCGCGTCGCCAACGCGCAGGACGCCGCTCCCGGTGACCTGGTGTCGCCGAAGCACGTCGCCGAGGTCATCGCGCTCGTCGAGTCCGGCGACCTGACCGACCGCCTGGCACGCCAGGTGCTCGAGGGTGTCATCGCGGGCGAGGGCTCGCCGGCGCAGGTCGTCGAGGCCCGCGGGCTCAAGGTCGTCTCGGACGACTCCGCCCTGACGGCCGCGGTCGACGAAGCACTCGCGGCGCAGCCCGACGTGCTGGCGAAGATCCAGGACGGCAAGGTCCAGGCGGCCGGCGCGATCATCGGCGCGGTCATGAAGGCCATGAAGGGCCAGGCCGACGCCGCACGCGTGCGGGAACTCGTGCTGGAGCGCGCACAGCAGTCGTAGGCAGTCCCACGCACGGAGGGCACGGCACCGGTCGGTGCCGTGCCCTCCGTGCGTCCCGTCGCCGTGGGTCCCGTTGCCGTGTGCATCCTGGGGACGCGTCAGCGATCCGGTGACAGGATGAGTCGTGTCCGCAACGATCCGCGCCATCGGAACCGCCGTCCCCGAGACGACCCTCGACCAGCCCCGGGTGCGTGACCTGTTCTCCGCCCAACCCGACCTCGGGCGGCTCGGCAAACGGCTCGTCCCCGCCGCGTTCGACGGGTCGGCGGTCGACCAGCGGCACACCGTCCTCGAGGAACTCGACTCCGCGCGTGCCGGTGGGGCCTTCCGTGACGACGACGGCACCCTGCGCTCGCCGTCCACCGGCTCGCGGAACGACCGGTACCGCGAGCTCGCCCCGCCGCTGTTCGTCGCGGCCGCCCGTGACGCCGTCGAACGTGCCGGGATCGCGCCGGAGGCCGTCACGCACCTGGTGACCGTGTCGTGCACCGGGTTCACGCAGCCTGGGCCAGACATCGACGTCGTCGAGCAGCTCGGGCTCCCCGGGGGCGTCTTCCGGCACCACATCGGCTTCATGGGGTGCTGCGCCGCGTTCCCCGCGCTCCGGATCGCCGCGGCCTTCGTCGACCAGGACCCGGACGCCGTCGTGCTCGTGGTCTGCGGTGAACTCTGCACCCTGCACGTCCGCGCCTCGAACGACCCCGACCAGATCGTCGCGAACAGCGTCTTCGGCGATGGTGCGGCCGCCGCGGTCGTCGCCCGGGACGGAGCCGGTCTGCGCTTCGACGAGTTCACGACGGCCGTGGTGCCCGAGGGGGCATCCGAGATGGCGTGGAACATCGGGGACGAGGGCTTCGAGATGGTCCTGTCCACCGCTGTGCCGAAGCTCGTCGGCCTGCACGTCCCGAGCGCCGTGCAACCGCTGCTCGACGGCGGGCCCGCGTCGGACGTGCCGGTGTGGGCGGTGCACCCGGGCGGCCGGGCCATCCTCGACCGCACGCAGGAGTCGCTCGGCCTGCCCGACAGCGCCATGGAGTCGAGCCGGCGGGTGCTGCGCGAACACGGGAACATGTCGAGCGCCACCGTGCTCTTCGTGCTGCGCGACGCCGTCGACGCCGGTCTCGAGGACGGCAGTGCCGTCGTCGCGCTCGCCTTCGGCCCCGGCCTCACCGTCGAGAGCGCACGGCTCACCGCGGTGCGGACCGAGGCGTCGCCCGCGGCAGAACCCGCGGCAGAGCCCGTGGCGGAACCCGCTGTCGCACCCGCCCGCGTGCCCGTCGCGACCACGGGCGCGGCGTGAGCCGTCAGGACGGCGGCACCACGGGCCTCCCGGCCGTCGACCTGCGTACCCGCGCGCTCGACCTGACCGAACTGATGGACGACCCGGACTGCGACCCGCGTGCGCTCGCGCGCACCTTCCGGCGCTTCGCCGTCGTGAACGCGCTCGTGAGCGGCTGGCGTGCGGCCTGGCGCTCGCACGTCGTGCCGGCCCTGCCCGCCAGCGGGCGCGGCAGGGTGCTCGACCTGGGGTGCGGCGGCGGCGACCTGGCCCGCTCGTTGGTTCGCTGGGCGGCGAGCGACGGATTCGACCTCGAGGTCGTCGGGGTCGACCCGGACGAACGTGCCATCGCCGCGGCACGGCGGTCGTCCCCGACCGGCGTGACGTTCCGGCAGCAGTCGAGCGGTGACCTGGTCGCGGCGGGTGAGCGGTTCGACGTCGTCGTGTCGAACCACGTGCTGCACCACCTGGGCGACGAGGAACGGCGGGGGTTCCTGGCCGACTCCGAACTGCTCGCGAGCGGGCGCAGCCTGCACTCGGACATCCGTCGGTCGCCGGCGGCCTACCGGGCGTACGCGCTGGCGTCACCGCTCGTGGCGGCGGGGACGTTCATCCGCGTCGACGGCCTGCGGTCGATCCGCCGGAGCTTCACCGTGCCCGAACTCCGCGACGTGCTGCCCGGCGGATGGCGGGCCGAGGCGGCTGCGCCGCACCGGGTGCTGGCGATCCGCGACGCCTGAGCGGGCGGGCCGCCGGTTGTCGACGCGACCAGACGACGGACGGGAGGCCCGTGGCGACGCCGCCACGGGCCTCCCGTCCGTCTGCCGGTGCGTCCACGACGCGCGCCGCTACGGGCGCAGCAGCACCTTGATGGCCCGGCGCTCGTCCATCGCGCGGTAGGCCTCGGCGGCCTCGTCGAGCGGCAGCTCCAGGTCGAAGACGCGACCGGGGTCGATCGCGCCGGACAGCACGTCGGGCAGCAGCTCGGGGATGTACTTCCGGGCCGGGGCCATGCCGCCCGCGATCGCGATGTTCGTGTCGAACAGGTAGCGCGTTCCGATGGTCGGCACCCCGTGCGGGACCCCGACGAAGCCGACGTTGCCACCGGGGCGCACCGAGTGCAGCGCCTGGTCCATGCTCTCCTCGGTGCCGACGGCCTCGACCCCGCAGTCGGCCAGGTCGCCGCCGAGCAGCGCGCGGACCGCCGCGACGCCCTCGTCGCCGCGCTCCGCCACGATGTCGGTGGCACCGAACTCGCGGGCGAGCGCCTGGCGGTCGGCGTGCCGGCTCATCGCGATGATGCGCTCCGCCCCGAGCCGCTTCGAGGCGAGCACGGCGGACAGGCCGACCGCGCCGTCGCCGACCACGACGACGGTCTTGCCGGGGCCGACCGCTGCCGACACGGCGGCGTGGTGACCGGTCGAGAAGACGTCGGACAGGGTGAGCAGCGACGGCACCAGGGCCGGGTCGACCGGGCCGGGGACCGCGACGAGCGTGGCGTCGGCGTCCGGGATCCGCACGTACTCGGCCTGTGCGCCACCGACGGGGTCGCCGTACGCGTCGGTGCTGCCGAACCCGGACAGGTGGTCGCAGCCGGTGGTCATGCCGTTGCGGCAGGCCTGGCAGGTGCCGTCGTTCATGGTGAAGGGGGAGATGACGAAGTCGCCCTCGTGCAGGCCGGTGACGTCGTCACCGACGGCGACGACCTCGCCGACGAGCTCGTGGCCGATCGGCCGCGGCTGCTTCGTCTCGGTGACGCCGCGGTAGGGCCAGAGGTCCGATCCGCAGACACAGGCCGCGAGGACCTTGACGACGACGTCCTTGCCGGACAGCAGCCCGGGTCGGTCGCGCTCCTCGACGCGGATGTCGTTCGGGGCGTGGATGAGCGCTGCGCGCACGGGCGGGCCTTCCGTCGAGATGATGGGGAACCGGCGCGGTCGACGTCGTCCGGGCCGTCGTCGACAGTACCCTCGTGCGGGTGGACGACGACCGGTACGGCGGCGATGTGCTCTCGGGGGACTGGCGCTCGCGCGGGGTGAAGAAGGTGCGGCAGGTGCCGCTCGAACGGGACATGGTGCTCGAGGACCCGGACTCCGGGTGGGCCGGTGCCGTGGTGGGACTCGAGGCCGGCAACATCGCGCTCGAGGACTGGAAGGGCCGCACGCGTTCCTTCCCCTTCACGGGGCAGTTCCTGCTCGAGGGTGAGCTGGTGACGCTGGGGCGGCCGTCGGCGCCGGTCGGCCGGTCTGCCGGGGGTGCTGTTGGGGCTGGTGCTGCTGGTTCCGCTGGCGGTGCGGGTTCCGCTGGTTTCGTCGGTTCCGTCCATGCGGACTGGAGGCCCGGGGGCGCGCCCGCCGTGCGGCAGGCGTCCGACGGTGGTCGGCTCCGCACCGCGTCCGGATCGTTCGCCGTGGAGTCGCAGCGAGCTCGGGTGGCGCTCCCCAGCCGCATCATGGTCGAGGGCAAGCACGACGCGGAACTCGTCGAGAAGGTCTGGGGTGCCGACCTGCGCGTCGAGGGCGTCGTGGTCGAGGAGCTCTCCGGCGTCGACAACCTGGCCGCCGTGCTCGACGAGTTCCAGCCGACGCGGGAGCGCCGGGTCGGGGTCCTGGTCGACCACCTGGTGCCCGGGTCGAAGGAGTCCCGCTTCGCCGACGCCGTGATGCGTGGCAGGTGGGGCGCGCACGTGCTCGTCGTCGGGCACCCGTTCGTCGACGTCTGGCAGTCGGTCAAGCCGGCGCGGGTCGGGCTGCGGGCGTGGCCGACGATCCCGCGCTCGATCGAGTGGAAGGCGGGCATCTGCCAGGCGCTCGGCTGGCCGCACGCCGAGCAGGCCGACATCGCCCGGGCATGGCAGCGGATCCTCGGGCAGGTGCGCACCTTCGCCGACCTGGAGCCGGAGCTGCTCGGCCGTGTCGAGGAGCTGATCGACTTCGTGACGGAACCACAGGCCTGAGAACCGGCGGATTGCCCGACCGGCGCGGTGTGCCGGGGGTGATCCGCGCCTCCAGGCCTACTGTTGAGGGATGGACGGCATCGACGGTCGCGTGCGGGGCGCGGTCGACCTGTGGCTGCGCTGGCTGCCGCGCTGGCAGATCGGGACCGCCCGCCCGCGCACGCGCATCTGCCGGAAGTGCACCGGGTCCCCGATCGCCGCGGCCGCGGGGTTCGGACCCGACGTGCCGCACGCCGTCCAGCACGCGCTGATCGGGCGGATCTCGACGATCGTCGAGGACGCCGTCGACGACTACACGGCGAAGAACCTGCCGCTGCTGCAGCGCGAACTCGAGCGGGCGGCGGCACGGAAGCGGCACGCCGGGTACCAGCCGGCCGAGGGGTTGTCGCCGGAGTTCCAGGGCCTCGACGTGGACCCCGAGCCGTCGCCGGGGTCGCCGTTCCTGTTCACCCTCGGCGAGCTGGCCGGCACCGGTGCGGGGGAGCAGACGCCGCGCGAGCCGTTGTCGGACGAGGCGAAGGCCGCGCTCCGGCACGAGATCGCGCTGTCCGACGAGTGTGCGCGGTCGACCGGCACCGCGGTGTGCCTGGCGCTCATCGACCACCGGCCGCGGATCGCCGAGGCCGTCGAACGCCTGGTGGAGCCGCAGATCGAGGCGCTGGTGTCGGACATGTTCCGCGGGTTCGACGGGCCGGAGGACGGGCCGCGCAGCGGGTTGTTCTAGGCGCGGGCGCGGGTGCGGGTGCGGGCGCGGGTGCGCGGCTGCGGCCGTGGGCCGAAGCCGCACGGTGCTGTCTGTGTCGGCCCGTGCGAGGTTGTCCGCTCGGTGCACGCTTGTAGCGCCGCACCGAGCCGCCACGGTGGCACCGCTCGACGAACCTCGCACCGTGCGTGCTTCTCGAGCCTCGCACCGCAACACGAACCGTGCGCGGTTTGAGCGACCTCGCACCGTGCGCCAGGCCCGGAGCCTGCACGGGTCGAGTCGACGCGCACCGTGCGAGGTCGGCGGGTCGGGGGATCGGCGTCAGCGGGGGAGCAGGGTGCGGCCGGGGATCACGGTGCCGCGCAGTGAGCGGTGCTCGACCGGGCGCGTGGGGTCGTCGATGCGGCCGATGACCAGGTCGATGGCCTCGCGGCCGATGCGCTCGATCGGTTGCTCGAGGGTCGTGAAGCCGATCCAGTCGCTCGCCAGCGGGTAGACGCCGTCGAACCCGGTGACGGAGAGGTCGCGCGGGACCTCCACACCGCGGCGGGCCAGCGCCTCGCACACGTCGAGCATCAGCCGGTCGGTCGGACACATCACCGCCGTCACGCCCGACTCCTGCACGGCGTCCACCAGGTCGGCGGCGAGGTCGTCGGGCGGCCGCACGAAGCTCGCGTCGATGTCGATCACCCGGATGCCACGTGCTCGGAGTCGCTCGAGCATCGCCGACGACCGCGCGTGCTGCGTGATCGCGTTGTCGAGCGGGACGGTGAACACCACGGCCGTGGTGTGGCCGGCATCGGCGACGGCGTCCGCGATGGAAGCGCCGCCGTCGACCTCGTCGCAGTAGACGCTCGAGAGCGCTGGGTGCAGCTCAGGCCGACCGGCGACGACGGTGGCGATGCGGGGCGCGAACTCGGCGATGTCGGCGGACGGCATCAGGCCGCTGCACACGACGAGGCCGTCGACGCGCATCGACACCAGTGCGGCGAGGGCGGACTTCTCGTCCTCGACCCGACCGACGCCCGTCGTGGTGACGACGCGGTAGCCGAGCTCCGATGCGCGGCGCTCCATCACGGCGTGCAGTGCGGTGTAGACCATGGACGAGGCGTCTCGGACGAGCATCCCGATCGTGTTCGTCCGCCCGCTGACCAGCCCGCGAGCCATCGCGTTCGCGACGTACCCGAGCTCGGCTGCCGCTCGTTCGACGCGCTCGCGGGTCTCGTCCGAGAACCGTCCGGTCCCGGAGAGCACGCGGCTCACCGCCGACTTCGAGACCCCCGCACGTGCGGCGACGTCGAGGATCGTCGGTTGGGAACCGCGGCTGCCGTTCACGCGTCGGACGCTGCGGCGTCCCGTCGCGACCGCGACGCGGTGAACCGGAGCACACCGCGGGCGATCGCGCGCCAGCCGAGCAGGAACACCCCGAGCACGATGGTCGCGACGATGACGAACGAGATCGGCAGCGGGTTGCCGTCGACGTCCCCCTGCCCGGTGGCGACGCGGATGGCCAGACCGACGAAGACCGTGAGGACCCAGACCACGACACCGGTCGGCCAGAAGCGCAGCGGTCGAGCCCAGGCACCGCTCGTCACGTACCCGATCGCCCAACCGGCCAGGAACGGGTACGCGGTGGTCCAGAGCGCCAGCGCCGTGTTGGCCTCTCCGTGCGACGAGCGCCCGATGAGTGCGAAGACGACGATGAGGACGACGTCGATGACGGCTGCGAGCCAACCCCAGGTGCGTGCGTTCACCCGCTCATTCTCGCAGGCCCCGGGCTGCCCGCTCATTCCTCCACAAGGTGGTCGAGGGGCTGGTCCTCCACAGCACTCCCATGCGGTGCTGCTCTGAAGGCGGAGGATCCGGAGCATCACGAGTATGTCGATGAACCTCAAGCTCGCACCGGTCCCCGAAGTCCTCACGTTCCGAACCTCCGCCCAGCGCCCCGACGAGTCCGATGTCATCAGGCGTCGGGCCGCTGCGGGGGAGCTCACACGGGTAGCACGCGGACTGTACGCGGAGTCTGCGGGATGGGCCGCACTCCGCCCCAGCGAGCAGCACCACGTCCGGCTGCGCTCGTTCGCCGACCGGATCCGCCCCGGAGACCTGATCTCACACCTCTCGGCCGCCGTCGTCTTCGGTGTGCCCCTGCTCACCCCACCACCGACACGGATCCACGTGACCTCACGCGGTGCCGACCGGCGCACCACGAACGCGACCTTCGTGGTGCATGCCGACCTCGACGCCGAACGGAACGAGCGTCCGGTCGCCACGCCCGACGGGTTGCTGGTGTGTGGACTCGATCGGCTGGCGACCGACCTCGCACTCACGCTGCCGTTCACCGACGCAGTCGTGTCCCTCGACGCGCTCTTCCGTCGCGAGGTCGAGCGCGAAGACGTCCGGTCGGCGATCGAGCGGCGCGGGCAGAAGGGACGACGTCGGGCGCTCCGGGCGATCGGGTTCGCCGATGCCGCATCGGACTCCCCGGGGGAGTCGTACGCACGAGCGCGGTTCGACCAGTTCGGGACACCACCGCCGGTCCTCCAGCACCGCTTCCGGGCGCCCGGCGAGCCGGACATCGTCGTGGACTTCTGGTTCCCGGATGCCGGGGTCGTGGTCGAGTTCGACGGAGCCGTGAAGTACCGGAGCAGTGCGTACCTGCGGGGACGGACGCCGGAGGAAGCGCTGTTCGACGAGAAGATCCGGGAAGACCGGCTCCGCGCGTTCCCCGAGGTGCGAACCGTGGTGCGGCTCACCTGGTCGGACCTGCGCAACGAGTGGGTCCTCCGCGCGAAGCTCCGCCGGGCCGGAGTCCGCATGTCGCGCTGAGGGGCTTCAGCCACGCACCGTGCGAGATTGTTCGGCCTCTTGCCGGTGCGCACGGTGCGCGGTTCGTCGCCCAGGGCCGACCTGGCTGCTCGGTGCGGGGTCGTCGGCAGCGAACGGGCCGCGCACCGTGCAGCCTTCGCCGGTCGGGGGCGAGTAGCCCGCTCCGTGCAGGGTTGTAGCTGGGCACGAAGCGGTCAACCTCGCACGGGTCAGCGGAACTCGCACCGTGCGCCGTCACCGCATCCGACGCGCAGCACCGCGCCCGCCGCCCGCCGCCCTCGCACCAGAGCGAGCACCGCACCCGGAGTTCACCCGGCGGCGACGCCGGAGGCACCCGGAGTTCACCCGGCAGCGCCACACTCGAGCCCGGCGCGGGAACGTTCCCACACGGCCCGCCCGCACAACCTTCGCACGCCCGCACGCCCGCACGCCCGCACGCCCCCACCCCGCACACCCCACGCACCACGGAACAGGGAGAACCCACGTGAAGACCCGAGTCCTCGCCGGCCTCGCCATCGCGGCAGCCGCGACCGTCGCACTCTCCGGCTGCGTCCAGAGCGCCAACGCCTCGAACGCCTCCGACACCGACGGCACCACCGACCTCACCGTGTTCATCAGCGGCGACACCAACGTCCAGGACCTCTGGGACAAGTCGCTCATCCCCGCCTTCGAGAAGGCCAACCCGAAGATCCACGTCAGCACGAGCATCGACCTGCACGGCGAGCACGACGCCCAGACCCAGGCGAACCTCGCCACCGCGGTCAAGGCCGGCAAGTCCGTCGCGTACGACCTCGTCGACGCCGGCTTCGTCACCACCGCCGGCAAGGCCGGGTTGATGGCACCGGTCAGCGACAGCTCGATCCCGAACCTGAAGGACGTCCCGGACGCCACGAAGCAGCAGGGCGGCGTCAGCGCCATCCCGTACCGCGCCTCGAGCGTGCTCCTGGCGTACGACGCGAAGAAGGTCACGGACCCGCCGAAGACCCTCGACGACCTGCTCGCCTGGATCAAGGCCAACCCGGGCGAGTTCGCCTACAACTCTCCGTCGTCCGGCGGTTCGGGTGGTTCGTTCGTGGCCACGGTGCTCGCGAAGTACCTGACGCCCGCCGAGCAGGAGACGATGCAGACGAAGTACGACAAGTCGCTCGAGTCCAAGTGGGACAAGGGCTTCGCGGCCCTGAAGGACCTCGGCCCGTCGACGTACCAGAAGGGCGTCTACCCGAACGGCAACGACCAGGTCGTGCAGCTGCTCGGCAGTGGCCAGATCGCGATGGCCCCGGTCTGGAGCGACCAGTTCATCACCTCGCAGAAGACCGGCATCATCCCGAAGACCACCAAGGCCGTGCAGATCGAGGACCCGTCGTTCACCGGCAGCGCGAGCTTCCTCGGCATCCCCAAGACCGAGCCGAAGGCCAAGAAGGCGGCAGCCGAGAAGCTCGCCGACTTCGTGCTCAGCGCGAAGGGGCAGCAGCTCGTCGCGAGCGCCGTCTCCGGCTACCCGGTGATCCCGCTCGACAGCCTGCCGGCGTCGGTGGCCGAGCAGTTCGCCGACGCGAACCCCTCGCAGCTCCGCCTCGGGTTCCAGAGCGACTTCGCCGCCGACATGAACGCGGCGTGGGACGCGAAGGTCCCGCAGTGACCCAGACCGTCCAGGACGGCCCGGCAACCGGCCGGGAGGCCCGTGGCGACTCCGCCACGGGCCTCCCGCCCGTCCCACCCCACGCTCAGGGCCCGGCGAACCCCGCCAGCGGGCGCACGGCGCAGGAGCGGCTGGCCCGCCGCCGGCGCTGGCAGGGCCTCGCCCTCGTCGCAGCCCCGGTGCTGGTCGTCGTCCTGTTCGTCGGCGTCCCGGTGGTGAACGCCGCCCTGTTCAGCCTCGGGTTCACCGGCGGCCTGAACCAGGCGCTCGCCGACATCGGCGGCGACACCGTGCGCGGCTTCTCGTTCGCGGTCTACGCGACCCTGCTCGGCAACGCCACGTTCCTGCGTGACCTGGTCGCGACCCTCGGGGTGACGGCACTGTCGACCGGCCTGACGGTGGGGCTCGCCGTCGTCGTCGCGGTGATCCTGCGGCTCCGCGGCGGCTTCCTCGGCAAGACCCTCAGCGTCCTGGCCGTGGTGCCGATCTTCGTGCCGGTGGTCATCGCGAGCTGGTCGATCCTGACCTTCACCGACGCGCAGGGGTTCCTCCGGAGCCTCGGTGCGCAGTTCGGCCTCGACGTCCCGGTGTGGGGCTACACCCTCGTCGCCGTGGTGTTCGGCAGCGTCTGGACCAGCCTGCCGTTCGCGGTGCTCATGATCGCCGGGGCGCTGCAGGGCACACCGGACGCCCTGGTCGAGGCCGCGAAGGACGCCGGTGCGAGCACCTGGCGTGTCGTCTGGCAGGTGCTCCTGCCGATGGCCGCGACCCCGCTCGTCATCGCGACGACGTTCACCGTGATCGGGGTGCTCGGTTCGTTCACCGTGCCGTACTTCACCGGTCCGAACGCGCCGACGATGCTCGGCGTCGACATCTCGAAGTACTTCCAGGCCTACAACCGTCCGCAGCAGTCGACGGCGATGGCGTTCATCGTGTTCGCGTTCGCCGCGGCCGCGAGCGTCTTCTACCTCCGCTCGACGGTCCGCTCGAACGCGGGCGAACTCGACAAGAAGCGTCAGGAGCAGCAGTGATCAAGCGTCTGACAGCCAACGCCCTCGTCTGGGCGACCGCGATCGTGCTGGCCGTGTTCATCCTCGGGCCGCTCGTCTGGCTGGCCGCCCGGGCCTTCGCGACGACGTGGACCTACCCGAACCTGCTGCCCGACGGCTGGACCCTGCAGTGGTGGGGCACCGTGTTCGAGGACCGCAGTCTGGCCGTCGCCGTGCAGAACTCGCTCGTCCTCGCCCCGCTCACGGTCCTCATCGCCGCGGTGGTCTGCCTGCCCGCCGCGTGGGCGATCAGCCGCATCGAGTTCCCGGGGCGGCGGCTCGTGCTCGTCGGGCTGTTCGCCACGAACGCGTTCCCGAAGATGGGCCTCTTCGTCACGATGTCGGCGATGTTCACCGCGCTGAACCTCATGAACACGGTCACCGGCATCCTGATCGTCCACGTCCTGGGCTGCGTCGTCTTCATGACGTGGCTGCCCGCCGCTGCCTTCTCGGCCGTGCCGCGGTCCCTCGAGGAAGCCGCCCGCGACGCCGGGGCCAGCCGCTGGCGCACCTTCTGGAAGGTGACGTTCCCGATTGCCTGGCCCGGGATCCTCGTCGCGATGGTGATGTCGTTCCTGGCGTCCTTCGACGAGGCGCAGGGCACGTACCTGGTCGGCGCCCCGACGTACATGACGATGCCGACGGCGATGTACTCGCTCGTCCTGAACTCCCCCCGCCAGGTCTCGGCGGTGTTCGCGATCGCGCTGAGCATCCCGTCCGTGGTCCTGCTGCTGCTCGCCCGGAAGCACATCATGGGCGGCCGACTGGCGGACGGCTTCCAGATCCGATGACCCGGCCGCAACCGACCGGGCCGACACCCGGACAGACACCCGGACCGACACCGATGACCCACACCAGCACGAAAGGCGACCAGATGACGGACGCAACGATCGTCGCGGAACGCGCACCGGGCCTCCAGGCCGACGGCAGCACGACGGACCGGACCCGATCCGGCGGCCTCACCATCCGCGGACTGCGCAAGACGCTCGGCGGGCGCGACGTCGTCGCCGGCATCGACCTCGACGTCGCGAAGGGCGAGCTCGTCTCGCTCCTCGGGCCGTCCGGCTGCGGCAAGACCACGACGCTCCGGATGGTGGCGGGGTTCCTGCCCGCCGACGGCGGCGTCGTGACCATGGGGGACCGCGACGTCACGTCGCTCGGTCCGGAGCGCCGGCCGAGCGCGATGGTGTTCCAGAACTACGCGCTCTGGCCGCACATGACGGTGACGCAGAACGTCGCGTTCCCGCTGCGGACCCGACGGGTGCCGAAGGCGCGGGTCGCCGAGCGGGTGCGCGACGCGCTCGAGCTCGTCGGCCTCAGCCACCACGCCGGCTCGAAGCCGACCGCGATCTCGGGCGGCGAGCAGCAGCGCGTGGCCCTGGCCCGCGCCATCGTGCAGGAGCCGGACGTCCTGCTCCTCGACGAGCCGCTGTCGAACCTCGACGCGAAGCTCCGCGTGAGCGTCCGCGACGAGATCCGCCGCATCCAGCAGCGCCTCGGCATCACGACCGTGATCGTCACGCACGACCAGGACGAAGCGCTCAGCATCTCGGACCGGATCGCCGTCATGCACGACGGCCGCATCGAGCAGATCGCGACCCCGACCGAGCTCTACGCCCGCCCCGCCACGAGCTTCGTCGCGTCGTTCATCGGGTCGACGAGCGTCGTCACCGGCCGGTTCCTCGCCGGCACCTCGGTCAGCCCGACGGCGGCCGACACGGTGGTGATCCGCCCCGAGCAGGTCGTGCTCACCGAGGACTCGCCGATCCGCGCGACGGTCGCGCGGGTGCTCATGCGGGGGCACTTCGCCGAGGTCGTGCTCAGCACCGACGGCGCGGAGCTCCGTGCCTACGTCACCGGGCCGCCGCCGGCGGTCGGCACCGAGACCGGGGTGCGCCTGGGCGAGGTGCTCGTCCACCGCGACGGCGTGCTGCTCGAGGTCGCCCGATGAGCGCCGGGGTCCCGACGTCGACGGTCTCCGCTGCGGCTGCGGTCGACCGTGTGGTCGCCACCAGTCCGGACGGGAGGCCCGGCGTGCGTCCGCCACGCCTCGTCGCCCACCGCGGTGCGCCGCGCGTCCGGCGTGAGAACACCCTGCCCGCCATCGCGGTCGCCGAGGCGCTCGGCGCCGAGGTCATCGAGGTCGACGTCCGCCGCACCGCCGACGGCGTCGCCGTCCTGCTGCACGACGAGACCCTCGGCCGGATGTGGGGCGACGCCCGCCGGGTGTCCGACGTCGACTGGTGCGACGTCGCCCGCCTCGGCAACGGCCTCGACCGGATCCCGCGGCTCGACGGCGCGCTCGAACGCCTCGACGGCTGCCGGTCGACCCTGCTCGTCGACCTGACCGACGCCGAGGACGCCCTGGTCGCGGCCCGCACCGTCGCGGGCTTCACCGGCTCCACCGCGGTGGCCTGGTGCGGAGCACCGGCCGCGATGGCGGCCGTCCGCTCCGTGCTGCCCGACGCCGACGTCTGGCTGGCGTGGGAGTCGCTCGACCCGCCCGTGTCGGCGGACCTCGAGGCGCTCGAGCCGTCGACGCTCAACCTCGACGTCGCGTTCCTCACCCCGCGCACCGTCGAGGTCGCGCACGCCCTGGGTCTGCGCGTCGCCGTCTGGACCATCGACGACGTCGAGCCCGCCATCTGGGCTGCCCGGCTCGGTGTCGACTCGATCACCACGAACGACGTCGGGTCCATCGGAGCAGCCCTGTCGGCGGCCGAGCGCGACGGCTGGCCCGAGCGCGACCGCGAGCCCACCGAGACCGAGGTCGCCTCGCGTGCCCAGGCCCTGGCCCACCGCATCGCCCACGAGGTCATCGCCTACACGCGCGAACACCCGGTCAGCGAGGTCCACACCAAGGCGAACCCCGCCGACCTGGTCACCGACGTCGACCGCCTGGTGGAGCAGCACGTCCGCTCCCGCGTGCGGATGGTGTTCCCGACGCACGGGTTCACCGGCGAGGAGTACGGCGAGGCCCCCGGCGACCGGCACCGCTGGTTCCTCGACCCCGTCGACGGCACCACCAACCTGGCGAACGGCGTGCCGTGGACCTCGATGTCGCTCTGCCTGACCCGTGGCGGCCGTCCGCTCGTCGGCGTCGTCGCTGACCCCTGGCGCGGTGAGGTGCTCGAGGCCCGACGCGGCCGCGGCGCCACCCTGCGCGACCGCCAGCTCCGACTCGACGACACACCCCGGCCGCTCGCCGGTGCCGTCGTCGGCACCGAGCTCGACGGACACCGCCCGTGGCCGGGGTTCGGGGCGTTCCTCGAGGCCCTGGCCGACCGGTCGTGCACGCTCCGGGTGCAGGGATCGGGCACGTTGACGATCGCCCAGGTCGCGGCCGGGCGGGGGATCGGCGGCTGCGTCTCGGCGTTCAACCCGGTCGACCACGGCGCCGCGGTGCTGCTCGTGCACGAGGCCGGGGGCGTCGTGCTGACGCGGTCCGGCCCCGTCGAGGGCTTCCCACCCGCGGGGGAGCCGTTCCTCGTGGCGCACCCGGGGGCCGCGGACGAACTGCACGCGGTGTGGACGGCGGCGCTCGCCGCGGGGTGAGCCACGCGGCGCACGTGCGGGGTCGGCGATGCGGTGCGGGGTTGGCTGCCGGGTGCGGTGCTGCAAGCGCGCACGGGTCTCGGAACTTCGCACGGGGTGTGCAGGTGCGCACGGTGCGGACTGGAGGCGCGGTGCCAGCCCGGCACGCGCCTCCCGGCCGGTGGGCGGTGGGCACGGTGCGGGGTCGGCGATGCGGTGCGGGGTTGGCTGCTGGGTGCGGTGCTGCAACCGCGCACGGGGCTGCGAACCGCGCACGGGGTGTGCAGGTGCGCACGGTGCGGGCTGGAGGCGCGGTGCCAGCCCGGCACGCGCCTCCCGGCCGACTCTGAGCGGGCGCTCAGTCAGTCGACGCCGGGGGTTCGTAGTGTTGCAGTCCACGACGGGTCCGACCGGGCCCACCGTGCACCCGAAGGAGCATCGACCATGGGATTCCTCGACCGCCTGCTCGGACGTCCGGAGCGTGACCGATCCGCTGACGCACAGCAGAACCAGTGGGGGCAGCCGCCGCAGCAGCAGGGCTACCGGTACGGCCAGCAGTCCTACCAGCAGCCGGCACCGTCCGCACCGCAGGGCGCAGGCGACCAGTACGGCGTCCCGCAGTGGGGCGGTGCACCGACGCAGCAGCAGGGTGCGACGACCGACGACGAGCGTGCGGTGGAGCGCTACCGCTACCTGCTCCGCACGGCACCGCCGGAGCGCATCGAAGAGGTCCACGCCGAGGCCTTCGCCAAGCTGACCGACGAGCAGCGCCGCATGGTCTACGACGAGTTCACCCGGACCGCGCCTCCCGGTGAGGCACCCCGTGGCGACGACCCGCGCTCGCTCGCCCAGTCGGCGACCCGCTCCGAGATCCGCCAGCCGGGCTTCATGGAGCGCTCGCTCGGTGGCGTCGGCGGTGGCGGCGGACGCTTCGGCGGCCAGCGCGGCGGTCCGTCGTTCGGCAGCATGATCGGTGCCTCGATCCTCGGGACCGTGGCCGGCTACGTCATCGGTTCGGCGATCATGAGCGCGTTCCTGCCGGACCCCGGTTCGTTCGATGGCGGTACCGACGCTGCGGGTGACGGTGGTTCGGAGGACACTGGTGCTGAATCCGGCGATGCCGGGGCGTCCGACGGCGGCGCATCCGACGGCGGCGGCTTCGACAATGCGGGCTGGGGCGACAGCGGATCCGACTTCGGCGGTGGCTTCAGCGACTTCGGTGGTGGTGACTTCGACGTCTGAGTGACGTCCGTCGCTCCACCGGACCCCCGGGTACCCACCGTGTCCGACGAAGGAGCGACATGGCCATCATCGAAGCCTCCGGGCTGACCAAGACCTACAAGTCGAAGTCCGGGCCGGTGCACGCGCTGGCCGGACTCGACCTGTCGGTGCCGCAGGGCACCGTGAAGGCGCTGCTCGGGCCGAACGGCGCGGGCAAGACCACGGTGGTGAAGGTGCTGACCACCCTCATCACGCCCGACTCGGGCACCGCGACGATCGACGGCATCGACGTGATCGCCGACCCGCAGGCCACCCGGCGGTCCATCGGGGTGTCCGGGCAGTACGCGGCGGTGGACGAGAACCTGACCGGGTTCGAGAACCTCGAGATGATCGGGCGGCTCTACCACCTGGGCCGCAGGACAGCGCGCGATCGTGCCCGGGAGCTCATCGACGTCTTCGACCTGTCCGAGGCGGGCGACCGTCCGGTGAAGGGCTTCTCCGGCGGCATGCGGCGACGCATCGACCTCGCCGGGGCGCTGGTGATGAACCCGCGCGTGCTGTTCCTCGACGAGCCGACGACGGGCCTCGACCCCCGCAGCCGGCTGGCGCTCTGGGGCATCATCGAGGACCTCGTGGCCGAGGGGGCAACGGTGCTCCTCACCACCCAGTACCTGGAAGAAGCCGACCGGCTCGCCGACGACATCGCGGTCATCGACGACGGGGCCGTCATCGCCGAGGGCACCGCGGACCAGCTCAAGGCGCAGGTCGGCGGGCACCGCGTGGTCGTGACCCTGGTCGACGAGGCCGACGGCGACGCGGCGACGACGGTGCTGCGACGCTACGGGGTCGGCGAGGTCGAGACCTCGGGCGACGGCCGAACCCGTGCCATCGCGGTGGAGGCCGGTCCGGCCGCCCTGCAGCGCGTGCTCGCCGACCTGGGCGAGGCCGGCATCGAACTCCACGACGCCGGCATGCGGCGCCCGACCCTCGACGACGTCTTCCTCCGCCTGACCGGACACGCCGCGACGGACGACGACGCCGGCGCACCCGCGGCCACCAAGCAGAAGGAGACGGCACGATGACCACCACGTCCCTCGCGCCGGGCCGCCAGCTGCCCGTCGTCGTCACCTCGCCGCTCGCCGTCTGGGTCGAGGACGGCTGGACCGTCACCAAGCGGAACCTCATCAAGCTCAAGCGGTCGCCGGACATGCTCGTGTTCGCCGTGCTGCAGCCGATCATGTTCGTGCTGCTGTTCAGCCAGGTCTACGGCGGTGCCATCCAGGTGCAGGGGACCGACTACACGCAGTTCCTGATGGCGGGGATCTTCGCGCAGACCGTGGTGTTCGGCGCGACGTTCTCCGGGTCGGCGATGGCGCAGGACCTGAAGGAGGGGCTGATCGACCGGTTCCGGACACTGCCGATGTCGGCGTCCGCCGTGCTGGTGGGGCGCACCAACTCCGACCTCGTCCTGAACTCGATCTCGATGGCGATCATGATGCTCACCGGGCTCGCGGTCGGGTGGCGGGTGAACTCGTCGCCGCTCGAGTTCCTGGCCGGCATCGCCCTGCTGCTGCTGTTCAGCTACGCGTTCAGCTGGGTCATGGCGCTGCTCGGCATGAGCGTCAAGACGCCCGAGGTCATCAACAACGCCTCGTTCATGATCCTGTTCCCGCTGACGTTCATCTCGAACGCGTTCGTGCCGAGCGACACCCTGCCGCTGGTGCTGCGCGTGTTCGCGGAGTGGAACCCGGTGTCGTCGCTCGTGCAGGCCGCGCGAGAGCTCTTCGGCAACGTCGGGTCCGCGCCGGTGCCGGACATCTGGACGATGCAGCACCCCGTGCTGACCGTGCTGATCGGGATCGCTGTGATGCTCGTGGTCTTCGTGCCGTGGGCGGTCAACAAGTACACCAGGATCAGCGCGAAGTGACGCCGGCGTGGGCGCTCAGAGCAGCTTGCGCTGCAGCGCCCACGCCGTCAGCTCGTGCCGGTTCGACAGCTGGAGCTTCCGCAGGACCTTCGACACGTGTGTCTCGACGGTCTTCACCGAGATGAACAGCTCCGTCGCGACCTCCTTGTAGGCGTACCCCCGCGCGATGAGCCGCATGACCTCCTGCTCGCGCGCGGACAGGCGGTCCAGCTCGGCGTCGTGCTGCGCCGTCTCGCCGCTGACCGCTCCGAACGCGTCGAGCACGAAGCCCGCCAGGCGCGGCGAGAACACCGCGTCCCCGTCCGCCACACGGGTCACGGCCTCGGCGACCTCGGCACTCGACGAGCTCTTCGTGATGTACCCGCGGGCGCCGGCTCGGATGACCCGCACCACGTCGTCGGCGGCGTCCGACACGCTCAACGCGAGGAACCGGGTGTCCGGGTTCTCCGGCGCAGAGCGCGTGATGACCTCGGCACCGCCGCCGCCGGCGCCGCCCGGCAGGTGCACGTCGAGCAGGACGACGCGTGGGCGGGTGGCCGCGACGAGCGTCACGGCTTCGTCGACGGTCGCCGCCTCACCCACGACCTGGAGGCCCGGTGGCAGTCCGGCGCGCACGCCGGCTCGGAAGATGGAGTGGTCGTCGACGATCGCGACGGTCAACGGGGCGGGCTCGGTCATGCGTGCTCCTCGTCCTGGGCCGCGGGTGCGAGCGGCAGGGTCAGCCGGACCTCGGTGCCGGTGTGCCCCGGCCCCGGCGCGATGGTCGCGTGGCCGCCGAGGCGCTGCATCCGGCCGATGATCGACTCGCGGACGCCGTACCGGCCCGCGGGCACGGAGTCGACGTCGAAGCCCGGGCCGCGGTCGCGGATGCTGAGTTCGACCCGGTCACCGGCGGTCTCCGCGTACACGCTCACGGTCCCACCGGCGTGGCGGGCGGCGTTGAGCATCGCCTCGCGGGCGGCGGCGACGAGCCCGTCCGGCAGGTCGCTGCGGGCGGGTCCGACCGCGATGACCTCGATGCGGGCGGGGTACTCGGCCTCGATGTCCACGGCGGCGTCCCGCAGCTGCGTGCCGAGGTCGCGCGCCGGTTCCGCCCGCTCGGTGAAGAGCCAGGACCGCAGCTCGCGCTCCTGCGCCCGTGCCAGCCGAGCGGCGTCCGAACCCGGCTCGGCCTTCTGCTGGATGAGGGCGAGGGTCTGCAGCACCGAGTCGTGCAGGTGTGCCGCGAACTCGGCGCGCTCGAGGTCGCGGACGCGGGCGGCGCGTTCCTCGGCGAGGTCGCGGACGAGTCGGACCACCCACGGGGCGACCACGACGGCGACCCCGACCAGGACGGCCACCGCCGCGGTGAGCACGGTCCAGACGTTCGGGCGGCTGCTCGTCGTGAAGAACAGCAGGATGCCGAGCACGACGAGCACCAGGGCCCCGAGCGCCCGGACGACGAGGGCGGATGACCCGGCCGTGCGGACGTTGCGGAGCGCGTCGAACTGCCGCCAGGCGAGTGCGGCACCGGTGACGACCACGACGCCGGGGACGATGACCTCGAGGGGGACGGCCACCCCCATCCGCGCTGCGACCACCGCGCCGGCGGCGGCGAGCAGAGCCACGCCGAGCAGGATCTCGACGACCGGGGCACGCCGGGCGGACGCGGTGGTCTCGTCCTGGTCGACGACGGCGGCCGGGGTCAGCACGGACTTGAGCGGTGCACGTCCGGCGGTTGCCCCGGCGGCGGCGCTCGGCACGGTCGCCCAGAGCCAGGCGTAGAGCAGCAGCCCGGCGCCACCGCAGACCACCAGGACCGCGGTGGCGAGCCGGACGGCCCCGACCGGCAACCCGGTGTGCGCCGCGAACCCGCTGCAGACCCCGCCGACGACCCTGGGGGTCGGGCGCGTCATCGTCGCGGTGGCCATGGGGCAATCCTGGCACCCGGACGGCGGTCGCAGCAGGGTCCGGGGCCGAGATCAGGGACCGGTCAGGGGGAACCCCGATGGTGTCGGCGCAGCACTGCCGGGATGCTGGTGGCCATGACCGATCACCAGCACGACTCCGCTCCCGGCACCGCCGCCGGCAGCGCCGACTCGACGACCCGGTTCTTCGACTGGGTCCGCGGCCTCGGCATCGCGCGCACCGACGACCGCTGGCTCGCCGGCGTGTGCGGTGCCGTCGCCCGCCGCACCGGGCTCGACCCGCTCGTGGTCCGCGGCGTGACGATCGTCGTCGCGCTGCTGGGCGGGCCGGTCTTCCTCGCCTACGCCGTCGGCTGGGCGCTGCTGCCCGACACCGCCGGACGCATCCACGTCGAGCGGATGATCCGCGGGGTCCTGGACCCGGCGCTCATCGCGATCGGCGCCTTCGTGGCGCTCACCTTCGTGCCCGCCGCCCGCGGCCTCTGGTGGCAGGGGGTCCCGGACGCCTGGGGGATGCCCGGCTGGCTCGAGGCGACCCTGGCCACCGCGTGGAGCATCGTGCTCGTCGGCGGGATCGTCTGGCTCATCGTGGTCCTGGCCCGACGCGGGGTGGACGGTGAGCGGACCGCGAGCACCGGCACCGGCACCGGCACCGGACCGACCGCTGCACCGCGGGGCGACTTCTGGACCAGCCCCGAGGAGCCGCACCCGGCCCGGAACGCGTGGACCGCGGAGGCGACCGGCGCGGCGGACGCGGGACGGGCCTCCTGGCAGTGGGGTGCGCCCGCGAGCCCCGAGGACCGGCGACGGCAGCAGGAGGAGCGGATGCGCGCGGAACGGGAGCGGGCGGCCGAACGGCGGGCCGAGCGGGTGGAGCGGCGACCCGGGGCGGCGTACGTCGCCGTGTCCCTCGGACTCGCACTCGTCGCCGGAGCCGGGGTCGCGTTCTGGGCGCAGCAGGCCGGGTGGTCCGTCCCGGTGCTCGGGATCGCCGCGGCGCTCGCGGTGCTGGCGATCGCGACGATCGTCGCCGGGATCCGCGGCCGCGACGACGACGTGCTCGGACTGTTCTCGACGGTCGCCGCGGTGGCCCTGGTGGTCACCGGGGTCCTGCCCGCCGGCACCCAGGTCTCGCTGATCGGTGGCACCACGTGGCAGGTCGAACGGGCCGCCCCGGGGACTGAACGGAACTTCGCGATGCTGGCCGGCGGTCCGACGCTGGACCTCCGCGGGCTCGAGCCGTCGGCGGTCGGGGGCGACGTGAACCTCTGGCTGGGCGCCGGCGGGGCCGAGGTGCTGCTGCCGACCGACCTGCCGGTGCGGGTCGAGGTGAGCGGTGTCGGCTACGGGGTCGACACCGGCGGGGGCGACGACGACGGCACCGGTGGGGTGCTCCGGACCACCACGCTCGAGAACCGTGCGGCACGCACGGCCGATGCGGACGAGACGACGACGGTGCACCTGTGGATCCTCGGCGGCGGCGTCGACGTGCCGCGGGCGATCACGGTCGGCGAGCGAGGAACGGGACGATGACGAACGACGGAACGACCAACGACGAGACGACTGCCCCGATGGCTCCACCGGCGGCTCCCGACGGGCCCGTCCAACGGCCCGCCCGCCGTGGCGCGCGCTTCGGCACGATCCTGTGGGGTGTCCTGATGCTCGTGTTCGCCGGGGCGATGGCCGTGAGTGCGCTGCCGATGTTCTCAGTGGACACCACGACCCTGCTGCTCGCCGCCTGCATCGCCGCCGGTGTGCTGCTGGTCGTGGCCGGGATCGTGGCGACACTGTCCCGCACACGGCGGTAGTGGGAGCACCCCGTCCACAGGACCGTCCGGGTGTGCACGGGGGTCACCCGGACGGCTTAGCATCATCCACGTGACCGCGACAGACGCCGAGCGGGCCGCCCAGCGCGACGCCACCGAGCAGCCCCTCGACCGCAGCACCCGCCTGCGCCGGTGGATGCTGCACGGGGCCGACCAGGGAGCCTCCCACCAGGGCCCGCACCAGGTCGAGGTCGAGAAGACCCACCCGTGGTGGCGGGTCATGTGCCTGACCGGTGTCGACTACTTCTCCACCCTCGGGTACCAGCCCGCCATCGCCGCGCTCGCCGCGGGGCTGCTGTCGCCGATCGCGACGATCGTCCTCGTGCTCGTCACGCTGTTCGGGGCGCTGCCGGTCTACCGCCGGATCGCGCACGACAGCTTCCGCGGCGCCGGGTCGATCATGATGCTCGAGAAGCTCCTGCCGTGGTGGGCGGGCAAGCTGCTCGTGCTGGTGCTGCTCGGGTTCGCCGTGACGGACTTCATGATCACGATGACCCTGTCGGCGGCCGACGCCACGGCGCACATCGCCGAGAACCCGTACACGCCGCACTGGTTCACCGAGATCCCGGTGCCGCTCACCCTGGCGCTGCTGCTCCTGCTCGGCATCGTGTTCCTGCGCGGGTTCAAGGAGGCCATCGGCATCGCGGTCGGCCTCGTCGCGGTGTTCCTCGCCCTGAACGCCGTCGTCATCATCGTCGCCCTCTGGCACGTGTTCGAGAACCCGATGGTGGCGAGCGACTGGTGGTCCGGGCTGACGGCACAGCACAGCAACCCGCTCGTGATGGTCGGCATCGCCCTGATCGTGTTCCCGAAGCTCGCGCTCGGCCTCTCCGGGTTCGAGACCGGTGTCGCGGTGATGCCACAGGTCCGCGGCGACGCCACCGACGACACCAGCGACCGACCCGAGGGCCGGATCCGTGGTACCAAGCGCCTGCTGACCGTCGCGGCGCTCATCATGAGCTCGTTCCTCATCACGTCGTCGATCGTGACGACGTTCCTCATCCCGCAGCGCGAGTTCCAGCCCGGCGGCGGTGCGAACGGGCGCGCCCTGGCGTACCTGGCGCACGAGTACATGGGCGGCGTGTTCGGGTCGATCTACGACTTCTCGACCGTCGCCATCCTCTGGTTCGCCGGCGCGAGCGCGATGGCGGGGCTCCTCAACCTGGTGCCGCGGTTCCTGCCGCGCTACGGCATGGCACCGCAGTGGGCTCGTGCGGTGCGTCCCCTCGTGATCATCTTCACGCTCATCGCGTTCGTCATCACGATCATCTTCCAGGCCGACGTCGACGCTCAGGGTGGCGCCTACGCCACCGGCGTGCTCGTGCTCATCACGAGCGCCGCGGTCGCGGTGACGCTGTCCGCGCGCCGCAAGCAGCAGCGCAAGCGCACCATCGCGTTCGGCGTGATCTCGGTCGTGTTCGTCTACACCACCGTCGCCAACGTGATCGAGCGGCCCGACGGCGTGCGGATCGCGGCGATCTTCATCATCGCGATCGTCGTGGTGTCGCTCATCTCGCGTGTGCGGCGTTCGTTCGAGCTCCGGGCATCGTCGATCGAGCTCGACGCGACCGCCCGCCAGTTCGTCGAGGCCGACGCCGACCAGTTCAGCTCCGTCTGCATCATCGCGAACGAACCCGGCGCCGGCACGGCCGAGGCATATCGGGCCAAGGGGCGCGAGGAACGCCGCGACTCAGGCATCCCGGCCCGCGTGCCGACGATGTTCCTCGAGGTCCTGCCCGCCGACTCGTCCGACTTCGAAGAGGACCTGGTGGTCGAAGGCCACGTCATCCACGGGTTCCGCGTGCTCAAGGTCCGTTCCGGCAACGTCCCGAACACCATCGCGTCGACGCTCCTCGCCATCCGCGACCTCGCCGGGGTGGTGCCGAGCATCTACTTCGAGTGGAACGAGGGCAGCCCCATCCGGAACGCCCTGCGCTTCGTGTTCACCGGCGCCGGCGACGTCGCCCCCGTCACGCGCGAGGTCCTGCGCGAAGCGGAACCCGAAGTGAACCGACGGCCGAGCGTCCACGTCTCGTGAGCCACGGACCGGGCGCGCGGCGTGCCTCCAGGCCCGTCGGCGGCCTGGCGGCGATCGCCGTCGCGGCTGCGGTCTGGGGCACCACCGGGACCGCGACGCACTTCGCGCCCGGTGTGCCGGCGTTCGTGTTCGGCGCGGTCACCTTCGGGCTCGGCGGCCTCGTGCTCGCCGCGACCGCTGGTCGGGGCACGCTGCGAGCCGTCGCCCAGCGCCGGACCCGCGGCTGGGCACTGCTCGGCGCCGCGTCGCTCGTGGTCTACGCGGTCGCGTTCTACGCGGCCCTCGCCGACGCCGGGGTCGCGCTCGGCACGACCCTGGCGATCGGCTCGTCGCCCGTCTTCGCCGGCCTGGTCGAGTGGGTCGCCGACCGGAGGCGCGTCACCCGCCGGTGGGTCGTCGCCACCCTGGTGAGCGTGGTCGGCATGGTCGTCGTCACCCTCGCGCGCTCCGAGCACGACGGCGGCGGGCGGTCACTCGCGGTCGGCGTCGGCAGCGCCCTGGTCGCCGGTCTGACGTACGCGCTGTACTCGTGGGCGGTGGCGCGGGGGATGCACGCCGCGACGAGCCGGATGCCGATCGCCGTCGGTCGCGCGGAGTCCGACACCATGCCGGTCGGCGGGGACGTCGGGGTCGCGGCCGCACGGGCTGCCCGCGGGCCGAACGAACGCGGGCTCGTCGGCGCGGTGTTCGGGGTGGCCGCGGTGCCGCTCGTCGTGCTCGCCGTGGTGGCGGGCGGGCCGTTCTTGACCGACGCCGGCAACTGGCCGGTGTTCCTCTACCTGGCGCTGGTGCCGACGGTGATCGGTCACTCGCTGTACGCGCTCGGCCTCCGGACGGTGACGGCGTCGGTCGCGACGCTGCTGTCGCTGCTCGAGCCCGTCGTGGCCGCGGTGCTCGCGGTGCTCGTGGTGGGGGAGCGCCTGGGCGTCGGCGGATGGGCCGGCATCGTGCTGGTGGTCGCCGGGCTGTCCGTGCTGGCGCTGCCCGCGCGGCGCGCCCGCTGATCAGCGGCGGCGCCCGGCGCCCGCGCGTCAGCCGTCCAGGATCTGGTCCCGCACCTTCCGCCGCAGCACCTTGCCGATCATCGAGCGCGGCAGGTCCTCGACCACGACGACCCGGCGCGGCACCTTGTACGCCGCCAGGTGCTCGCGTGACCAGGCCCGGAGCGCGGCCGCGTCGAACGTCGAGGGGTCCTTCGGCACGACCGCGGCGACGACCTGCTCGTTGCCGCCCTGCGTGATGCCGACGACCGCGACCTCCTTGACGCTGGGGTGCTTGAGCAGGGTGTCCTCGACCTCGGACGGTGACACGTTGAAGCCGCCGGTGATGATGAGTTCCTTGAGGCGGTCGACGATCCGGACGTACCCGTCGGCGTCGATGGCCACGATGTCGCCGGTGCGGAACCAGCCGTCGGGCGTGAAGACCTCGTCGGTGGCCTCGGCCTTGCCCCAGTAGCCGCGGAACACCTGCGGGCCACGGACCTGCAGCTCGCCGGGCTCGTCGATGCCGAGCACCTTCGTGTCGTCGTCGGGGTCGACCACGCGCGCCTCGGTGGAGGACAGCGGCAGGCCGATCGACCCGAGTCGACGCTCGGGGGAGACCGGGTTGGCCATCAGGACCGGGGAGCACTCGGACAGGCCGTAGCCCTCGACCAGGTAGCCGTCGGTCCGGGCCTCCCACGGTTCGACGATGTCCTGCGACAGCGGCATGGCGCCGGAGATGCCGATCTCGATGCCCTTGAGCGACACCTTCGCCGAGTCGGCCGCGTGCTGCAGCCGGGCGTAGATCGGCGGCACGGCCGGCAGGAACGTCGGCGGGTGGCGCTTGATCGCCGTCAGGACGAGGGCGGGGTCGAACGCGGGGAAGAGCACGAGCCGCGAGGCCATGCTCATCGCGAAGGTCAGGCAGAGCGTCAGGCCGTAGGCGTGGAACATCGGCAGCACCGCGTACACGACGTTGTCGCCGCGGCGGATCTGCGGCACCCACGCCCGGGCCTGCGCGGCGTTCGCTAGCAGGTTGCGGTGGCTCAGCACCGCGCCCTTGGGCGTCCCGGTGGTGCCGGACGTGTACTGGATCAGCGCGACGTCGTCGGTGGCCGGCCGCGGGTGCCGCTTCGACAGCTTGCGGGTGTCGGCGAGGTCGTCCCACTTGACCGTGCCGCGCACCTTCGCCGTCAGCTTCGCCCGGGACTCGCGGGCCTTCGCGACCGGCAGCGACAGGGCGAGCCGGGTGCTCCGGGGCATGGCGCGGGTGATGTCGACCGAGACGATCGCGTCGAGGTGCACGTCGGCCGGGAAGTCCTGCAGCGTCGCGACGGACTTGTCCCACGCGATGGCGACCTTGGCGCCGTGGTCCTCGAACTGGTGGCGGAGCTCCCGCGGCGTGTACAGCGGGTTGTGCTCGACCACGATCGCGCCGAGCCGCAGCACCGCGTAGAACGCGATGATGTGCTGCGGGCAGTTCGGCAGGACGATGGCGACGCGGTCACCCGCGCCCACGCCGAGCTTCCGCAGGCCGTTCGCCGCGCGGAGGATCTGCTCCTCGAGGTCGGCGTAGCTCGTGGTGCGCTTGAAGAACTCGAGGGCGACCTGCCTGGGGAACTTCCGGGCCGACTGCTCGACCAGGTCGTACAGGGAACCACTCTGTTCCTCGATGTCGTGCGGGACCCCCGGGGCGTACGAGGCAAGCCAGGGACGAGGCGTGTCGATGCTCACCCGACCCAACCTAGTGGGCCACCCCCGTGCACGCTGGGAGGGCCACTTTGCGCGATGCCACCCCCGTGCCCAGGTGACGGACGGAACATGACGACATGTCCACTGTCTCCGACGTCTTCCGGTCCCGCCTCAACCAGACGTTCACGGGTGGTTCGACCGGCACGGAAGCCTGGATGGACGACCTGGAACACGGCACCGACGCGGGCTTCTTCGGTCCGGGCTCCGCCACGTGGGCGGTGCACGGCGGCAGCCACGGCATCGTCGCCGGCGTGCGGGCACTGCTCGTCCAGGCGCTGCACCCCGGCGCGCTCGCCGGCGTCGCCGACCACTCCCGGTACCGCGAGGACCCGTTCGGCCGCCTGGCGGGCACCAGCCGGTGGATCGCGACGGTCACGTACGGCGACCGGCAGACCGCCCGCAGCGGCAGCGACTGGGTGCTCCGGCTGCACGAGCGGGTCCGCGGGCAGTACGTCGACGCGCACGGCACCGCCCGCCCCTACGCGGCGAACGACCCGGACCTGGCGCGGTGGGTGCACCTCGCCTTCACGGATGCGTTCCTCCGCGCCGCCCAGCGCTGGGGAGGCCCGATCCCCGGCGGCGCCGACGCTTACGTGCGCGAGTGGGCCGAGGCCGGGCGGCTCATGCGCATCGTCGACCCGCCCGAGTCCGAGGCGGAGCTCCGTGCCCAGATGAACGGATACCTCGACCGCGGCGAACTCCTGGTCGACTCGCGCACCCGCGACGTCGTCCGGTTCATCAAGGACCCGCCGCTGTCCCGCCTGCTGCGACCCGGCTACCGCGCGGTGTTCCAGGGCGCCGTGTCCACGCTCGACCCGCGGCACCGGTCGCTCCTCGGCCTCCGTGCGCCGATCGTCGGCCCGGTGGAGCTGCCGGTGGTCCGCACCACGAAGCTCGTGCTCGACGGGATCGGTGCGGTGCTCGACGACCAGACCGGTTCCGAACGGGCCGCGCGGCGGCGCATCGCGCGCCTGCAGCGCGCCGACGGCAGCGCGGTCGCCTGACCACGGCGGTCACCGCGACCACGTGACGGACGGGAGGCACGGTGCCAGCTGGCACCGTGCCTCCCGTCCGCTCGTGGGGGCGTCAGAAACCCGACGGCACCCGGGGCGTGTACGCGGACTCGAGTCGCGTGACCTCGTCGTCGGTGAGCGTCAGCGACGCTGCGGCCACCGCGTCGTCGATGTGGTGCTCCTTCGTCGCGCCGACGATGGGCGCGGAGACCGCGGGCTTGCCGGCGACCCAGGCCAGGGCGACCTGCGCCATCGGGACGCCGCGCTCGGTGGCGACGGCCTCGACCGCGTCGACGATCGCCCGGTTGGCGTCCTCGTCCTGCTTGTAGAGGGTCTTGCCGAACTCGTCGGTCTGCGCGCGCGAGCCGGACCCGGAGGCGTCCCAGGGGCGGGTGACGCGGCCGCGGGCGAGGGGGCTCCACGGGATGACGCCGACGCCGGTGTGCTCGCAGAAGGGGAGCATCTCGCGCTCCTCCTCGCGTTCGAGCAGGTTGTACTGGTCCTGCATGCTCACGAACTTCGTCCAGCCGTGGCGCTCCGCGGTGTGCTGCATCTCGGCGAACTGCCACGCCCACATGCTGCTCGCGCCGATGTAGCGCGCCTTGCCGGCCTTGACGACGTCGTGGAGGGCCTCCATGGTCTCCTCGATCGGCGTCACCGGGTCGAAGCGGTGGATCTGGTACAGGTCGACGTAGTCCGTGCCCAGGCGCGTCAGGGAGGCGTCGATCTCGTGCATGATCGCGGCGCGGGACAGCCCGGCGCCGTTCCGGCCGGGACGCATCCGGTTGAAGACCTTCGTGAAGACCTGGACGTCCTCGCGCGGAGCCAGCTCGGCGAGGAGCGTGCCGGTGATCTCCTCGCTGCTGCCGTCCGAGTAGACGTTCGCGGTGTCGAAGGTCGTGATGCCGGCCTCGAACGCGCGGCGGACGAACGGGCGGGCGTCGTCGATGCCGACGCTCCAGGCGTGCGAGCCCCGGTCCGGGTCGCCGTACGACATCATGCCGAGGACGACGTTGCTGATCTCGAGCCCCGAGTTGCCGAGGCGCTTCGTGTCGGTGGTCATGCCGTCACTCTGGCATCACGGCCTGTGACCGCGAGCAGGCGGACCTGGAGCGGGGAGTCCTCGGTGACGTCGACCGGGGGTGCGTACAGGCCGGTGGCGGCGAGGTCCTCGATCTGCGGCTCGAAGTACTCCCACACGGCGCGGACGAGCTCGTCGGGCAGGGACTCCTCGGTGCCGGTCGCCCGGGCGAGGTCCCACGTGTGGATCGTGATGTCGCTCGTCTGCTCGGTGAGGTACTGCGCGGCGGGGACGACGTCGGTGCTGAGGTGCACGGGGGTGTCCTGCGGTGCGTTCCGCCAGGCGTCGGTGGCCGCCGTGGCGAACCGGTGCCACTCGGCCACCAGGTCGTCGCCGATCGGCTCGAGGTCGGCCTGGGCCTGGGCGTAGTCGCACCCGGTCAGGAGCTTCGGGATCCAGCGCTGTTCGTCCACGACGTGGGCGACGAGGTCGCGGGTGGTCCACTCGGAGTCGGGGGTGGGGGCGTCCCAGTCGGCGACGGCGGCGACGCGGCGGCCGAACTCGGCTGCCGCGAGGGCCTGCATCGCGATCCAGTCGGTGGCCATGGTGGTGCTCCTGTTCGTCGTGCGGGCATGCTCGTGGTTGGTGCTTCTCGTGCAACTCGGGGTCCGGCGTGCGGATTCCCCTCGGTGCCGTCGCACGTGCCAACGTTACGCGGGGGCGGGGGCGGGGGCGGGGCCGGTGCCCGTCCGGCGCCCGGGCGCTCGTGCCCGCTGGTGCGCTCCTCCGCTCGGGCGCTCGTCCGCTCGTGCACGCTGGCTCCCTGTCCCGGGCGTGCTCGCGCCTCGTTCCGCGAGCGGGCGAAATGCCGCACTTCGTCCCCGCCGTGTCCCGGGCATTCCGCCCGTTCGGCCGCGCTCCCGATCTCCGCCGGGGTCGCTCGCCCACCTCCCGCCCGGGTCCTTGCGCGAGCGGGCGAAATGTCCGGCCTGCCACGGGGATCTTCACGGTGGTTCGCCCGCTCGTGGGCGTGGGCGTGGGCGTGGGCGTGGGCGTGCGCACGGGTGCCGGCGTGGGCGTGATCGCGTGGATTGACGTCAGCGTCGACTTCGGCGCCCGGCATCGTCGAGCGGGCGGAATGCCTGACGCGACAGGACGAAGGGCCAGGGTGTTTCGCCCGCTCGTGGTCGGCGGAGCGGGGCCGACAACGAAGAACGCCCCGACTCCGTGCGGAGTCGGGGCGTTCTTCTCGGGTTCGGGGAGTGCCGCTCGGTGCCCTCAGTCGGGCGTTGAGTCAGAGGTGGCTCAGGCCGCCTGGAGGACGAACTGGACGTCGAGGTTGATCGTGACGTCGTTGCCGAGCGTGAAGCCACCAGCCTCGAGCGCCGCGTTCCAGTTCACACCGAACTCGGTGCGGTCGATCTTCGTGGTCGCCTCGGCACCGAACTTGACCTGGCCGTAGCCGTCCGTGGTGAAGCCGCCCAGCTCGGCCTTGAGGACGACCGGCTTGGTGACGCCGCGCAGGGTCAGGTCGCCCGCGATGTGCAGGTCGTCGCCCTTCGCCTCGATGCTCGTCGAACGGAAGGTCAGCTGCGGGTGTTCCTCGGTGAGGAAGAAGTCGCTCGTCTTGAGGTGCTGGTCGCGCTGCTCCTGGCCGGTGTTGATCGACGCGACGTCGATGTTGGCCTCGACGGTCGATTCGAGCGGGTTCTCGGCGGTGACGACGGTGGCGTCGAACGTCTCGAACTTGCCCTTGACCTTGCTGATGGCGAGGTGGCGGACCGAGAACGTGACCTCGGAGTGGGTCGGGTCGATCTTCCAGGTGCCGGTCTTGTAGCCGGGAACGGTGTCAGCGGTGAGCGTCATGGTGGTCCTTCTTCCGAACGAGAGTCTGCGGTGCGACGCGTTCCATGCGCCTGCATCGAGTTGATACTACGCCAGTGTGCACCGTTTTGGTTGAAGCGTCAACCATTGTTCACCCAAGTGTCGCAAACCGCGCGTCGTGAGCACCTCTGGCGCCGACCTCGAGCAGCCGACGGATGCGGTGCACGAAACGGTCGACACCATGCGCGACGTCCTCTGCTGTTGCTCTGACGAGCCACCAGTCGACGTCCTTGAGGTGCTCCCCGCGCGTCAGGTCCTTCCGGAAGGTGGCTGGATCAGTGCGGTGCAGATCACTCTCGTACTCGATCGCAACCCTGGCATCGGGGTAGGCGAGGTCCACACATGCGATCCACTGCCCGTCGACGACGACATCGTGGTTGAGCGCCGGTTCCGGGAGTCCGCAGCGGACGAGTGCCAGCCGCGTCCGGGTCTCTCCGGGAGACCGAGATCCCCTCCGGATCTCATCGAGCGCGAGGCGGAGCTTCACGATGCCGCGAATGCCGCGTCGTCGTCGGACGGCCTGGGCGAGTTCGTCGAGCGTCGCCCAGCCGAGCCACCCCACGAGCGCGTCGCCCGCGACGATGAGTTCGTCGAGCGTCAGCATCGAGCCCAGCGCGACGAACGTGTCGGCCGGAGTGGTCAGCGGCACTCCTCGTGCGATCGTCGCGCGGACCGATCCGTACCGAGCTCGGTGGCCGACCGTGCCGCGAACCCGGAGCGCTTGGTCGGTCCCGATCGTCGTGACGTGCAACCGCTGATCGCGTTCGAGACGGCGGGGGAGCGGGACGCCGATGATCGCTGCCGCAGTGACGTGACTGAAGACCTGATCGGGGCGAAGTCGAGGAGCGAGCGCCCTTGCGCGTTCATCCACGGACTCCGGTGGGAACGCGGATCGGATGCCGTGGAACGGGCGGACGAGATCTCGAGCGTCGAGTCGGCCACGCGAAACGCCTCGGTGCAGCGCATCCCGTACCCGGAACGAAGCGTCGCGGAGTGCCATCGGGAGTCGGCGTCTTGCGGTCATCTCCACAGCGTGACGGCGAGCCGACCCCGAGGACGGGAGTCGGGCCTCCTCTGTGGACGGCTGGGTCGCTCTCGCCACTGTGGAGGGACGGTTGTCCCCGCGAGCGGGCGAAACACCGTGCCTGCCGCCGGGCGGCACGGAGGTGTTTCGCCCGCTCGCGGGGGTGGAGGCGATCGCAGGGAGCGCGGAAGTCGCAGCCCGGGGTCATCCAGGCGAGCGGGCGAAAGGTATGGGTGGGCTGGCAAGAGCACCGTGGCATTTCGCCCGCTCGCCTGGATGAC
>NZ_QKTA01000041.1:0-2352 GCF_003234395.1 Curtobacterium sp. MCLR17_051 | reverse complement strand
GGGGAACCTGGCGAGGGGGTCGGCGCGGGGGAGCGTGACCAGGGGACAGCGGTACTGCTCGACGCCCGGGGGCTCGGCACGGCACGGGGGAAGCAACCGGTCGGGAACGGCATCGACCTCGGGCTCCGGGCCGGGCAGGTCCTCGCCGTCACCGGACCGAACGGCGTCGGCAAGTCGACGCTCGGGCTGACCCTCGCGGGCTTGCTCCCACCGGCAGCCGGTGAGCTCCACGCCACGGACGCCCTCGCCGACGGCATCGGCACAGCGCCCCACGCCTGGACGAGCCGTCAACTCGCCGCCCGGATCGGCACGGTGTTCCAGGACCCCGAGCACCAGTTCGTCGCCCGCTCCGTCCGCGAGGAGATCGAGGCCGGCCCCCGAGCCCTCGATGCGCCGGACGCCGCCGAACGGGCCACCGCGCTGCTCGACGAGTTCGGGCTCGCACACCTGGCCGACGCCAACCCCTTCACGCTGTCCGGGGGCGAACAACGACGACTCGCGATCGCCTCGGTCATCGCGGCCCGGCCGCCGGTCGTCGTGCTCGACGAGCCGACCTCCGGGCAGGACCGTGCCACGTGGCAGGCCGTCGTCGGGCGGCTCGGGGCCCTGGCTGACGCCGGCACCGCGGTGGTGGCGGTCACCCACGACCGCGATCTCGTCCGGGCACTCGACGCCGACGAGGTCGTGCTCGGGCCGGACGGCGCCCGGTCCGTCGGGAGCGACCAGGGGCCGTCGGTCGCAACCGCCCCGGAGACGGGACCGACAGCCGGACGCCACCCCGGGCCTCCAGACCGGACGGACACGGCGGACGCGGCCGACGGAACCGACGCGACGAACCTCGTGCGACGACCGCTGCCGGCCCGCGCGACCGGCATCCCCGGCGTCCAGCCGGTCGCGTCGCTGATCGGTGTGCTCGCCCTCGGCGTCTGCCTGGTGCTCAGCCTCGACGTCGTCTCCGCCGCCGTCGCCCTGGCGCTCGAACTCGCACTCCTGCCGCTCCTGCGCCTGCCGGTCCGGACCCTGCTGCTCCGACTCGCACCGGTGCTCCTCGCGGTGCCGCTGACGGCGGTGAGCATCGCGCTGTACGGCAGGCCCTCGGGTCGGGAGTGGTTCGACCTCGGGTTCGCGCACGTCACCGACGGGTCGCTCACGCTCGCGTTGGCGACCGCGCTCCGGGTCCTCGCGGTGGGCGTGCCGGCCATCGCGCTCTTCGTGCGGGTCGACCCGACCGACCTGGCCGACGGGCTCGCGCAGGTGCTCCGGCTGCCCGCGCGCTTCGTGCTCGGCGCGCTCGCCGCTGTCCGGATGATGACCTTGCTCGTCGACGACTGGCGACAGCTCGCGATGGCGCGGCGTGCCCGAGGGCTGGCCGACTCCGGACGGCTGCGACGTGGGGCGACCATGGCGTTCGCGCTGCTCGTGCTCGCGCTGCGGCGGGCGACGACGTTGGCGGTGGCGATGGAGTCACGGGGGTTCGGTGCTCCTGGACGGCGAACCTGGGCGCGGGTCGCACGGTTCGCCGGGCCGGGGTGGGCGATGGTGGCGGTGCTGGTCGGCATCGGCGTGGTGTCGATCGCCGTCGCGGTGAGCGTGGGGACGTGGCGTGCCTGACGCGGAGCCTGCAGCCGGCACGACGGGCGCGACGCGCGCGACGGGCACCGCCGCCGGTGACCTCGCCCCCGGTCTGGCCGCTGCTGCTGTCGGTGTCGCCGCTGCCACGGGCCGGCGCACCGTCGTGCTCATCGACGGCCGGTCCGGCACGGGCAAGACCACCCTCGGAGCACAGGTCGCGGAGCAGCTCGGTGCGCAGCTCGTGCACCTGGACGACCTGTACCCGGGGTGGGACGGCCTGCGTGCGGCTGCCGACGCCGTGGTGACGGACGTCCTCGGAGCGCCGAGCGGGTACCGACGCTGGGACTGGGCGGCCGATGCGCCCGCGGACTGGGCGTCGGTCGACCCCGACCTGCCGATCGTGGTCGAGGGGTGCGGTGCGTTGTCGCGGGCGTCGGCACCGCTGGCGTCCCTGCGGGTGTGGCTCGAGGCCGACGACGCCGTGCGCTGGGACCGGGCGATCGGCCGCGACGGCGAGGTCTTCGCGCGCGAGTGGGACCGCTGGGCCGCGCAGGAGCAGGCCTTCATCGCCGCCGAGGACCCGGCCGCCCTGGCCGACGTGGTCCTGCGGACGTAGCGCACCGCGGGCCCGCGCCGCGCCGCACCGCGGCGGCCGACGGCCCGCGGCGCAGGCCGGTGGCGAGCATCAAGGTTTCGCGCTCAGCGACACCTCACGGCCTCCGGAAGGCGAGAACTGTCGCCCAGCGCGAAACCTCAGCGCGCAGAGCCCGCGCCCGCACC
>NZ_QKTA01000040.1:0-3092 GCF_003234395.1 Curtobacterium sp. MCLR17_051 | reverse complement strand
CCCCCTCCCCGACACCGAGCCGGTGCACCTGCCGACTTGAGCGGGCGGCGGCGGGTGTCGGTGGGCGCGCGGCGGCGGGCGGATTCGGGCGTACCTGGTCGATTCGGGCGTACCTGGTCGGAAGTTCTCGGCATGTACGCCCGGAAGCACCAGGTATCGCGGGCGTTCTGGGAAAGAACGGGCGCGCTCAGGCCCCGAGTTCGACCAGGACCCGCGGGATCTCCGTCACGAGTTCGCTCGCCAGGTACCCGAGCGGCCCGACCTGCACCGCGAGTCGGTCACCCGCGGCAGCGTGCACGTAGGACGCCCACGCCACGGCCTGCGCCGGATCGGCGCCGCGGGCGAGCAGGCCGGTGACCGCGCCGGACAGCACGTCGCCACTGCCGCTCGTGCCGAGACCGCCGGAGCCGGTGCCCTTGAGCCACGCCCGACCCTGCGGTGTGGCGATGGCGTCGCCGAGAGCCACGACCGCTCCGAAGCGGTTCGCGATCGCCACGGCGTCGGCCACGTCGTCGTCGCTGCACTCCCGCCCGAGCAGGCGTTCGGCCTCGCCGGAGTTCGGCGTCATCACGAGCCGTCCACGCAGCGGTTCGAGGCGGTCCCGCACGTCGGCAGCCACCCCGAGGGCGAAGGCGTCGAGCACGACGGTGGTCTGCGGACCGACGACGTCGGCGAGCCCGGCCACCAGGTCACGCGAACCGTCCGGCTCGTCGAGCCCCGGCCCGACAAGCACGGCATCGGCGCTCGAGGCGCTGTCCGCGATGCCCTCGATCGCACCGACGGCGATGTGTCCGTCCTGGTCCTCGTCGAGGGGTTCGACCCCGGACTCGGGCACGGCGACCGCGACCTCGTTCGCGACGCTCCGGCCGACCGCCAGGGTGAGTCGACCGGCGCCGACGCGGAGTGCGGCGAGCGCGGAGAGCATCGCGGCGCCGGGGGTCCGAGCGGCGCCGCCGACGATGAGCACCTGCCCGCGGCCGTACTTGCCGGCACCGGGTTCGGGCAGTGGCCAGTCCCGCAGGAAGTTCGGGGTGACGGGCTCAGTGGACATGTTCGTCGTCCTTCCGGCCGGTGTGCTCGGTGACCTCGTCGTCGTCCAGGTGTCCGACGGAGGAGAACTCCTCGAGCACCCACGGCGATCCGGCATCGTCACGACGGAGTCGGGTGAGGGAGGCGTTCGCGACGGCGTGGGTCCGGGCGAACTCCATGAGTGCCGGCTCGTCGAGGTCGAGGCACACCGCGACGGCGAGCATCACCACGGCGTCGTGTGCGGCGATCACCAGGCGCTCGACACCGTCGACCCGCTCGAGGTCGCCCAGGAGCGACCGGAGCCGGAGCATCACGTCCGCCCACGACTCCCCGCCCGCCGGCCGGTGGTAGTACTTGCCGAGCCACTGTCGGCGGCGTTCCTCGTCCGGGTACCGGTTGCGGACGCCCTGCAGGGTCAGTAGGTCGAGGACGCCGAGTTCACGGTCGCGCAGCCGCTCGTCCACCCGCTTCTCGGGTTCGGTGATGCCGGCTGCCTCGAGCGCGATCGCGATGGTCTGCTGCGCACGGAGGTACGGCGACACCCACAGCGCGACGGGGACGTGGTCGATCCCGCGGTCGGCGAGCTCCTGGCCGAGGGCACGAGACTGATCGGTGCCGAGCGGGCTGAGCGGGACGTCGGCGTCCCGGAACTCGACGTCGATCACGTCGTCGCCCGCGGCTTCGGCCCGAGCCGCTGCGACGTTCGCGACCGATTCGCCGTGACGGACGAGCCAGATCTCCTGCACTGCCATGCCGCCACGCTAGCCAGAGCGTGCTGTGCCGGTTCACCGGCGCCGGACGGTCACTCCGCGCGGCGCCGGACGGTCACCCCGCGCGGCACCGGACGGTCACCCCGCGCGGCACCGAGCGGTCACCCCGTACGGAGCCGAGCGCTCCGGACCGGTCGGACGGCACACGGGAGCCCCGCCGCCCGGAGTCGCAGCGCCAGCGCATCGAGGTCGAACAGGTCTCGCCACTCGAGCCGGATGATCGTCCGCACACCCGGCACGGTGAGCAAGCGACCGTGCCGCCGCTTCTCGTCGAGGAACACCTCGGTCGGACTCCGGCCGCCCAGGTAGCGCTCCTGCGAGTACTTGGCCCGCCCGTCGATCTCGACGATGACCCCGTGGTCCGGGAACCAGAAGTCGACTGCGGACCGACGGCCGTCGACGACGAACTCCTGCTGCAGCACCGGGTCCGGAAGCCCGAGCTCCCGGAACACGACCCGAGCGAGCGACTCGGCCGGTGACCCGGAGCGAGCGTCGGCCAGGTCGAGCACCTGCTGCGCCAGAGCGCGGGCACGGGCCTTCGGAGGAACCGCTCGTCGGAGATCGGCGTCGTCGAACCCACGTCGCAGCGCGGCGTCCGCGATGACGACGCCCGCCCGCAGGTCGCCGGTCATCGCCACGTCGACGACGGTCCGGGGGACGGAGGCGACCGCGATCGCACCGACCGTGGCCCGTTCGCCCCGGCCGAAGGGTCTCGTGTGCAGGACCAGCTCGGCGCTCCGGCCCCGGTACATCGACTCGGGCACCGTCGCGTGCACCGGGACGTCCCACCCGCCGAGCGCCGGGAGACCGTGCAGGGCCGCGGCGGACAGGTGCGATGCCGTCGCCCGGGTGCCGAGCCGGCCGAGCCGCGCGAACACCCGGGTGACGTACCGCTGACGAGGCCCGGCGGCGTCCCACGCGGCACCGTCGACGAAGGCGTTCGGTCCGACCCGGACCAGGCGGCCGACACCCTGGGTCCGGGTTCGGCGGCGCAGGGTGGTGGCGTCGAGGCCGGCCTCGTGCATGGCGGAGGCTCGGAGGATGGGCAGCGACTCGTTCATGCACGTGACGATGCCGGACCGGCCATCCGTTCCGGAGGCCGATGTCGGGAACTGTGGACGGGCCTCCAGGCCTGGGCGGTTGTGGAGGGGAGACGTTCCTTCCCAGAACGGCCGCGATGCCAAACGAAATCGGGCATACCTGGCCAGAAGTTCCGACCAGGTACGCCCGATTCGACCACCTACGCCCGATTCCACCCGGCCCGGCCCGCGCCCGCATCCCACCCGCACGGCC